>JARXAU010000216.1 GCA_029865675.1 Rhodoferax sp. | reverse complement strand
ACCGGCAGCATTTTGTGGTCGAACTCGTGCCGCTGGAGCAGCAAACACGCCAGGACCGCGAAGAGCGTTTGGCCGAGCGCGCCCAAGCCAACAAAGAACTCATACGCAACCTGGCCCACGAAATCAAGAACCCCTTGGGCGGCATTCGAGGTGCTGCCCAGTTGCTGGAGATGGAGATTGATTCCAGCGAACTCATCGAATACACCCAGGTCATCATCCGCGAGGCGGACCGCTTGCAAAGCCTGGTGGACCGCTTGCTCGCGCCGCATCGGCGACCGCACATGGTGGGCGATGTCAACATCCATGAGGTGTGCGAGCGAGTGCGGTCTTTGATACTGGCGGAGTTTCCCAAGGGGCTGCGTGTGGTGCGGGACTACGATATTTCGATTCCAGAATTTCGCGGCGACCGGGAGCAGCTCATTCAAACCGTGCTCAATATCGCGCACAACGCCTGCCAAGCCCTGGCAGAGCGTATGGGCCAAGGGGATGCGGTGCTGACGTTTTGCACCCGCGTAGCGCGACAAATCACCTTTGGCAAAACGCGCTATCGGCTGGCACTGGAATTGCATGTCATTGACAACGGACCTGGCGTGCCAGATTCGATCAAAGAGCGTATCTTTTATCCCCTGGTCTCCGGCAGGGAAGGGGGCTCGGGCTTGGGGCTGACGCTGGCGCAAACTTTTGTGCAGCAACACCACGGCCTGATCGAAGTCGATAGCGTGCCGGGCCACACGGATTTCAAGATATTGATTCCGCTCCCTTAGTTGCCGATACATCAGAAAGCCCGCCATGAAGCCGATTTGGATCGTAGACGATGACCAGTCCATCCGGTTTGTTCTGGAGAAGGCCTTGCTGCGCGAACACCTGCCCACGCGCAGCTTTTCCAACCCACGCGACGTGCTGGCCGCGCTGGAAGACGCCACAGAAGACGATGCACCGCAGATTCTGGTGAGCGACATTCGCATGCCCGGCGGCTCGGGCCTGGATTTGCTGGAAAAAGTAAAGGCCCGCCACCCTGGCTTGCCCGTGATCATCATGACGGCGTTTTCTGACCTGGACAGCGCGGTCAGTGCCTTCCAGGGCGGCGCTTTTGAGTATTTGCCCAAGCCCTTTGACCTGCCCAAGGCGGTAGAACTCATTCGCCGCGCGGTGCAAGAAAGCCAGCGCGAACAAGTGGCCGAAGAGGGCGTGAGCGACACCCCGGAAATGCTGGGCCAAGCCCCGGCCATGCAAGACGTGTTTCGCGCCATCGGTCGCCTGAGCCAAAGCAATGTCACCGTCATGATTACCGGCGAGTCCGGCTCGGGCAAAGAGCTGGTTGCCCGAGCGCTGCACAAGCACTCGCCCCGTGCCGAAGGCCCGTTTGTAGCGATCAACACCGCTGCCATACCGAAAGATCTGCTAGAGAGCGAACTGTTTGGCCACGAGCGCGGCGCCTTCACCGGCGCGCAGGCGCAGCGCCGGGGGCGATTTGAGCAGGCTGACGAGGGCACGCTGTTTCTGGATGAAATTGGCGACATGCCGTTTGAGCTGCAAACCCGCTTGCTGCGCGTGCTCAGCGACGGCCACTTTTACCGCGTGGGCGGCCACAGCGCCGTCAAGACCAATGTGCGCGTGATTGCAGCCACCCACCAAGACCTGGAACAGCGCGTCAAAGAAGGCGCGTTCCGCGAGGACTTGTTCCACCGCTTGAACGTGATTCGCCTGCGCTTGCCCGCTTTGCGCGAACGCCGCGAAGACGTTCCCATGCTCACCAGGCATTTTTTGCAGCAAAGCGCCAAGCAGCTGGGCGTAGAGCCCAAGCGGATTGCAGAGTCGGCGGTACTGGCGCTAGAGAACTTCGCCTTTCCCGGCAATGTGCGCCAGTTGGAGAATATCTGCCATTGGCTCACCGTCATGGCGCCAGCGCAGGTGATCGAACCCAAAGACCTGCCGCCGGAGATTGGTGTGGTGCGCACCGCGTCAACCGGTGAGGGGGTTCAAAGCGTGATTGCGCCCGTGGCCCGTTCTTTGTCCGCAGCCTTAATGCAACCCCCGCAACCCCCCTCGAACCCGGCCTCGCGCCAAGACGACCTTGCCAGCCCCGACGACCGCGAGCACGCACTGCCAATCAAAGCTGCCGCCGTGTCCGAGTCCTTGAGCTACGGAGCACCGACGGGTTGGGAGGCCGCGCTTGAGAACGAGGCGCTCGCGCTCTTGCGCGCCGGGGATGCAGAAGTTTGGGATGTGCTGAGTCGGCGCTTTGAGGCGCGGCTGATCCAGGCGGCATTGACCAGCACCAGCGGGCGCCGCATCGAAGCCGCCCACAAGCTCGGTATTGGCCGCAACACCATCACGCGCAAAATTCAAGAGTTAGGGCTGGAGAAAAAAGTTTCTTTGTCTGCGCAATAGTAGGCGCGGGTAGGTCTTTCCCGGTGCTTGGTTCGGAATCATGCTGGGGCGATGCTTGGGGATAATGGGTGTTGCGGCGAAGCAGCAGAGTGTCGCAATTGCCTCCACTTCGCCAGGAATGCATCTCCATGTACTTGCCCCCCCAGTTCGACCCCCAAAACCCAAGGCTTGCCCACCAGCTCATGCGCCAGCATCCGTTTGCCAGCTTGGTTTCGGTAGACGACAATGGCTTGCCTTTTATCACCCATCTGCCTTTGCACCTGGACGTCTCAGGCGCGGACGTCCACCGTGCGGTTTTGCTGGGCCATTGCGCGCGGGGCAATACGCACTGGAAATACTTGGCAGCGCGCCCGCAAGCGGTCGTCTCTTTTATGGGACCTCACGCCTACATGTCCCCCAAGGTCTATCCCGACCTGGCGCGTGTGCCCACCTGGAACTATGTGGCCGTGCATTGCACGGTGCAGGCGGAGGTGTTGGACGGCCATGCCGCCAAAGACGCACTGTTGAAGCAACTCATCGCCGACCACGAGCCCGCCTATGCCCAGCAGTGGCGCAGCCTGCCCGAGGACTACACGGAGAAAATGCTCAATGGAATTGTGGCTTTCTCATTAAAAATCATAAGCTTGCAGTGCAAAGTTAAAGTCAATCAGCACCGTCCTGAGGTGCACGCGCGCATGCTTGAAATTTATGACGCGGGCAGCCCGGACGAGAACGCCTTGGGGCAATGGATGCGCCAATTGGGTCTGGGCACGCAAGCGCAGTAGCCATTAATGTCCGAAACCTTGGCCACCGACGCGCACTGGATGCGCCTGGCACTGGCGCAGGCTGCGCTTGCGGCGCAGCACGGTGAGGTGCCTGTGGGCGCAGTCGTGGTCAAAGATGGGAGGTTGCTCGCCGTCGGCCATAACGCCCCCATTGGCCAGCACGACCCCGCGGCCCATGCCGAAATTGCCGCTTTGCGTGCCGCCGCCCAGGCCTTGGGCAACTATCGACTCGACGGCTGCGAGCTGTTTGTCACCCTAGAGCCCTGCGCCATGTGCTGCGGCGCAATGCTGCATGCGCGCCTGAAACGCGTGGTGTTTGGCACCGCTGACCCCCGCACAGGCGCGGCCGGCTCGGTGCTCAACTTGTTTGAGCACACCGGCTTGAATCACCAAACGTCGGTGCTGGGCGGCGTGCTGGGCGCCGAGTGTGCTGCGGTGTTGCAGGACTTTTTCAAGCCCAAAAGGACGAATATGAACCCGGTTCGAGAAGACGCCTTGCGCACCCCTGAGGCCAGTTTCGCCAACCTGCCGGACTATCCCTGGCCCGCAAATTACCTGAGCGACCTGCCCGCGCTGGCCGGTTTGCGCATGCATTACCTGGACGTGGGCCCTGCGGACGCGCACACCACCTACCTGTGTTTGCACGGCAACCCGGCCTGGAGCTACCTGTACCGCAAGATGATTCCGACCTTTGCCGAGGCAGGCCACCGGGTGGTGGTGCCAGATTTGATTGGCTTTGGCAAGAGCGACAAACCCAAGAAAGACAGCTTTCACACCTTTGACTTTCACCGCCATTCGCTGCTGGAATTCATTGAGCGGCTGGACTTGGGCAACGTGGTGCTGGTAGTGCAAGACTGGGGCGGCATTTTGGGCCTGACTCTGCCCATGGACGCGCCGCAGCGCTACCGGGGTCTGCTGGTGATGAACACGACGCTGGCCACCGGCGCTTTGCCTCTGTCAAACGGCTTTTTGGCCTGGCGCGACTGGTGCGCCAAGAGTCCCGAATATGACGTAGGGCGTTTGTTTGCGAGGGGCAACCCGCAGAGGAGCGCATCCGAATGGCAGGCCTACAACGCGCCCTTTCCAGACCGGGGCCACCGCGCGGCGCTGCGGGCGTTTCCACCCATGGTGCCCGAGTTTGCGGATTCGCCAGGCGCAGCGGTGTCGCGCCGCGCCGCAGAGTTTTGGACCTCGCAATGGTTGGGCCAGAGCCTGATGGCCATCGGCCAGCAAGACCCGGTGCTGGGCGAGCCGGTGATGCGCGCTCTGCAAGCGCAAATTCGCGGCTGCACCGAGGTGATGCTTTTGCCCGAGGCCGGGCACTTTGTGCAGGAGCACGGCGAACGCATCGCGGAGCGCGCCGTGGAGTTTTTTCAAGCCAAAGACTGATCCAATAATTGAAATCTGACCCCCATTTATGACCCCCATTTAATTTATGAGCCACATCTACATTTTTTCTCCCTCTGGCGCGGTGCGCGACAAGGCGGCATTTAGGCGCGGGCTCAAGCACTTGCGCGCCATGGGGCACGAGGTGGAGGTGGATGCGGATGCGCTCACCAGCTACCAGCGCTTTGCCGGGGACGACGCCACTCGCTTGGCGGCTATTGGCCGAGCGGCTGCCAGCGGTGCGGATGTGGCCATGGTCACGCGCGGGGGCTATGGATTGACGCGGCTTTTGCCCGCCTTGCCCTATGCCGCCATTGCCAAGGCAGTTGAGGCGGGCACGCAGTTTGTGGGTTTGAGCGACTTCACCGCCTTGGGTCTGGCGGTGCTAGCCCAGACAGGCGCCATTACCTGGCAAGGCCCGGCGCTGGTCCAAGACTTTGGCGCGCCCGAGGGGCCGGACGACATCATGCAAGCCTGTTTTGAGGACTTGCTGCTGGAGCAAGGGGAGGGCGCAGGCTGGCGCTTGCCCAAGGCTGAGGCGGGCAGCCCAGTCGAAATTCACAACGCCAAGCTTTGGGGCGGCAATCTGGCGGTGCTGGTGTCGCTCTTGGGCACGCCGTATTTCCCCAAGGTCAAGGGCGGCGTCTTGTTTTTGGAAGACGTGGGCGAGCATCCGTATCGCCTGGAGCGCATGCTCACCCAATTGCTACACGTAGGCGTGCTGGCGCAGCAAAAAGCCATTGTGCTGGGCCAGTTCACCAGCTTCAAACTGGTGCCGCACGACAAGGGCTTCAAACTCGCCAGCGTGGTGACTTGGCTGCGCAGCCAGTTGGCGGTGCCGGTGCTCACCGGCCTGCCCTTAGGCCTCGTCCCCACCAAAGTGTTGCTGCCCGTGGGCGCCAAGGTGGACCTGGTGACCGAAGGGCGCGACGCGCTGCTAGTCTGGGGCCACGTTTAGGCCACGACCAGACCCTGGTGTTGGCACTGGCGACCAACGCCCAGGCTGCAAAAGCCTGTCATGAAAGCGACGGCCTTCCCGTGCCCCAATGCGATACTGAGTCAAGCCCAAGTTACATCGCGGCTTGGCTCCCGCCGGCCAAGGAAAGGTTTCCATGCGGTTTAGCACCACGTTGAGCACCCTGTTTGGAGTGGCCGCATTAGGCTTGCTATCCGCCTGTTCGCCGCAGCCGCAGCCCGCTGCCCCGGTACGCCACTCAGCTACTGGCATACGCGCCGACGACATCCCGGTGGCCCACACCCCGGCTGGGGGCTATGGGAACTCATTTCCTGCGCCCGTTTTGGCCCGCTGCACCGAGCCACTGGTGGATGGCGCGCCCGACCTGCGCGGCATTTGGAAAGCCATACGGGTTCAGCGCGGCGATGCCGTGGTGCCCGACACCGATCGCCTTTACAACTACGTAGAACGTATCGAACAGTGCGGCAACCGCATCGTTGACATGGGCGGCGGCACTATTGCGGATGGGCGCGCCGACGGCACGCCAGAAAACGCGATCCATGATGTGCTGGTCTTTGACTACAAAACCCCGATCCACGTCATCGTCCGTTATGAAGAAGGGACGACTTATGTTTTGCAGCCCATGCTGGTCAGCGTCATCGCTAGGACGCTGCCATCGGTGAATATTCCCTGGTCGTGGTTGCCCTTCGCGATGCCTGGCATCAAGGTAACGCGCCGTCTTGACGCGCAAGGCCATATGGTGTGGACCCGGCCAGACCAGGGTTTCGTGATGACACTCCAGCGCATTGGTGGTCCCAACGACCCCTACACTCGCCGCGACCTGCCCGACAGCACCACGGGTGGCAGTGGCTTGCCTTTGGTCCCGTAAAAGCAGCGAACTCACCACTTTTGACCGCACCGCTTCACCCGCTTTAGCTGTGACCGAAACCGGCCAGGCGCCGGTAAATGATGCCTTCGGCCTCCAGCATGATTCGGTCTATAAGTTCCTTGACGGTCGGAATGTCGTGGATCAGCCCTGCCACCATGCCGCACGACCAGGCGCCGGCCTCCATGTCTCCTTCGATCATGATGCGCGGATAGACCCCAGCCACTTCGTTGATGATGTCCTCAAACTTCAGGTCCGCGCCCAAGGTGCGTTCTTTCTCCAGCAAGCGGTCCACTGCGGCGTTGCGCAGCACGCGCTCGGTGTTGCGCAGGGGGCGCATTACCAGCCGGGTGTCTAGCTCGCTGGCGGCCACAATGGCTTGTTTCACCTTTTCATGCACCGGCGCTTCTTGCGTGGCAATGAAGCGCGTGCCCATATTGATGCCCTCGGCCCCCAGCGCCAGCGCCGCCACCAGCGAGCGCCCGTCCGCCATGCCGCCCGATGCCACAAACGGAATTTTGAGCGACTCGGCCGCGCGCGGCAGCAAGATGAAGTTGGGAATGTCGTCCTCGCCCGGATGGCCGCCGCACTCGAAGCCGTCCACGCTGACCGCATCGCAGCCAATGGCCTCGGCCTTCAGCGCGTGGCGCACCGAGGTGCATTTATGGATCACCTTGATGCCGGCCTCGTGCAGCGCGGGCAGCCATTTTTGCGGGTTGTTGCCTGCCGTCTCCACAGCCTTCACGCCGCCTTCAATGATGGCCTTGATGTAGCCCGGGTAGTCGGGCGAGCTCAGTGCAGGCAAAAAAGTCAGGTTCACGCCAAAAGGCTTGTCCGTCATGGTGCGGCAGCGGGCAATCTCGGCGGCCAGCGCCTCAGGCGTGCGCTGGGTCAGGCCGGTGATGATGCCCAGGCCCCCGGCGTTGGACACGGCGGCGGCTAGTTCGGCAAAGCCCACGTAATGCATGCCCCCTTGGATGATGGGGTGCTGGATGCCAAACATTTCGGTAATCAGGGTTTTCATAGCGGGTTCTCTGGGTGATGTGGTTTATGTGGGTGCCGTGTGGGTGGTTGCGTGGGTGGGCAGGCCTTAGTGGCCCACGAACTGGGGTTTGCGTTTTTCAACAAAGGCGCTCACGCCCTCGGCAAAGTCGGCGCCCAGGGCGCTAGCGACAAAGCTGTCTTGCTCGGCCTGCAGTTGGTCTGCCAGCGTGTGGGCCAGCGATTCGTTGATCAGCTTTTTGGTGCGGCCATACACCGCGGTGGGGCCTTTGGCCAGGCGCGTGGCCAGCGCCATGGTGGCTTCTTGCAATTGGGCCACTGGCACCACGCGGTTCACCAAGCCCCATTGCAGCGCCCGCGCGGCGTCAAAGCGGTCGCCCAGCAGCGCGATCTCCATGGCCCACTTCACGCCCACCGTGCGGGGCAGGGCAAAGGTGGCGCCGCCGTCGGGCGTGGTGCCAATATGGCAATAGGCCAGTGTGAAATAGCTGCTCTCGGCGGCCACCACCAGGTCGCAGGCGCTCATCAGCGACACGCCAAAGCCCGCCACCGCCCCCTGCACGCTGGCCACCACCGGCTTGGGCATGCGTTTGAGCCGGGTGATGATGCTGTGCGTCTCTGCAATGCCACGCTCAAACCCGATCTTGCGCGAGGCCGCATCGCTCGGCCCGGCGTTAAAGCCTTTGACATCGCCCCCCGCCATAAAGTGCTCGCCTGCGCCTTGCAGCACCACGCAGCGCACGCTGTCGTCCAGCTCCAACTGCGCAGTGGCTTCGGACAGCTCGCGGTTCATGTCGGGCGACAGGGCGTTCAAGGCAGCAGGCCGGTTCAGGGTGAGGGTGGCGATGGCGCCGACTTGTTCAAGCAGGATGGTGTTCATACGAAAAGCGGGGTTGGGATGGAGTGGAAGTATTGGCACCTACCATGCCGTGTTCCGGCCAAATTGACAAGCGCGCTTACCCTTGCTGTGTAAAGTGGGTGACGGCAGGTCAGGGCATAGCCGGGCGAACGGTTTCTGGCGCTACATGGCTTTGATTGCACATGTGCAGGGCGCGCATTTTTTTGACCTCCGTTTTGTTGGAGCCCAGACCGACTTCTGGCAGTACATCCGCTACTTCGAAGCGAAACCCAGGCTTGTAGGTTGCCGCTTGGTGGGATTAGCCCAGGCGTTCGAATACTAAGCCGGGCGGCTTTTTCTGGTGATTGCGCAGCTTGGCGCAGGTTCGCCTGGGTGTCGGCGGTCAAGTTCACAAAAACGGCTGCGCTTGCTCGACATATTGCGCCGCCGCACGGTAATCAAGCCTTGCTAGGCCGCAAAGTTCCCAGTGATTGCTTTTGACCGCGATTGACTCTGGAAATGTTTGAAGTCATCCGTCCATTCGTATGCAATGGCTCTATCCGTTTCAAGATAATCCAATAACCATTTATTTGCCTTTGAAATCCCTTGGTTAGTGACGATGCACAGCTTCGCCTCAGGCTTTGCATAGATGAAACGATATTCATAAAGTTGAGAGACTGCCTTCCGAATTTGTGATAGGAGGTTGGTTGATCTGTCATTCACTGATTTCATTTCGTAAATGATCAGGTCTTTACCCTTTTCTGCGAAGAGGTCGATGTGCACGTTATCGTGCGGTATGGCGCCAAGTGTCGATACGAACATAGACTTCCCATCAACCAGTTTCCAATGGATGGCATTGGCTCGTTCAAGTTTTTGCAAATCCACGTCCACCTGAATAATCCCACCACGAGTTTTTCCTGATGGCGCCCATGAAGGAGTAGCCTGTGAGAGTGGTGTGCCCTGGCTAGCTTGTGTGTCGCCGACAGATGTCTTTAGTACGCTGCCCGAATATTTAGATAGAACATAAGCACCTGTTGCAACTTCCACTAGGCTGGCGTCTCGCAGGTAGTTCGTAAAAGTGCTGAAGCGCCGGTCGGCCGTGCTGACAGAACCATGATAAATGCTTCTAAACCAAGCCTTCAGTTGAGTCTGATTCGGACTATTTTTTAGAATGTATTGCAGTGCGCGATGAAACACGGGAGTGTCAACCAGTCGTTGCGCAAGAAAGTCTAATCGCGCGGGTTCGGTCGCAATTGCTGCATATTCCTGCCCCGCTGCAGTCAGCACCGAATTATTTTCATGGTTGGTAATGAGTCCCAAAACAACTGCTGCTTGCCGGTAATAACGGCCTTGTCGACCACCGGAATCCAAGCCAATGTATCTTTCAATCGCGTCGTCAGTGTGATTCCCCTTGGCGATTGCTTCTGCAACCAGCCCCACTTGGGTAAGGCGGTCGGCCTGTGGAAACTCGGCGGTAGTAACCATCATCAATATCCTACGAAAATATACTCTTTGACCCCATTGTTGTTTTCATTAACTTTATGGGCTTGATTCCCAAATGAATAGCGATGGTCAATTGCTACTACATCCACATGATTTTTATTCGCAGAAATTAAACTAATCATTTCGTCGAGCGTCGGTTGCGAATTTGAAGAGTAAGACACCATTAAAACTGAGTCGCGGAACTTCTTGAAGAGCATGTCGAAGGCGTCTACCGCGCCCTGCCTTGAGCTGAATGGCGTCGGATAACTTTTAAATTTTTTAGTCAGGGTGTTTTCTTGGATTTCAACGCCTTCCCAATCCCGCGCCAAACCTTCAACGAAGTGATAACGGCGGACATATTCGTTGTCTGAAAGTGACGAATAATAAGGGGGATCCATATAGACCAGATCGGCGTGACTTTTGATCGTTGCTGCGTCCCCATGTCGCGCTTTGTTCTCATGGCCATTACTAAACACAGAGCCATTGACCACGTCAACCGCATCCATGTAATGCTGCTCGAAAGTGGTCCGCAGATCCTTGCGTCCATCGTCGTATCTGTGCCCGACGTAAGTAAAAATTCCACGAGGCCTTTTCTTGATGCAGGTTCGAATAAGCGCTGCCATCGCAATGGCACGCTCATAAGGATTCTTTAAGGTCTTAATATTTGCACGCAAATTATCAATTAAACGATTTTCTTCATCCGTGAAATAAAGACCTGCAAACGTCTTCGAAACAAAATAATCATTGTCCGGTGATGGCAGTAGTAACTGTTCCACCTTTGCGCGAGTGAGAGTAACAGTGCTGTTTTCGATGCTTGCCTTGGCGTAAACATTAGCCATCGCCATGTAGTCGTTTGAAATGACTGTCTTCCCCTGAGCCTTGAGCATATAGCCCACGATGCCAGAACCGGAGAATAAGTCTATTGCCGTCTGAAATTTAAAATGAGATGCAATATCCCAAATCTGCGGCAGCAACTTTGACTTGGCCCCCATATAGCGGGTGGATGGGTAATTCCCAGTTTGGATCGACAATCCACTCGGAACGGAGCGCAAAGCTATTCGACGCTTTGGTTTAATGTTGACCACAACATCTTCACCAGTTCGTCCGCCACCGGCAGAATTAATGAACCTTCGAGTTGAAATTATTTTGATTTCATACCGACCATAAAGTTCGTGTACCAGCGGGTGATTGCTATTTGTCAAAATGACGTGACACCCCAAATCACTTAAGCGACGAACTTCTTCGCTAAGTTCACGATGGTCATCCTCATAGAACTGTTCAGCAGTGTATCTCTTGAAGTCAGCGTAAGGACTGATTGGTAAATAGGGCGGATCGAGGAACACTAGGTCACCCTCTTTCGCGTTTCGCAGTAGCTCGTGCTTGTAGTCACCGCAAGCGAACGTCGCCCGACTCAAAATAAGTGCAGCGGCTCGGAGCGTTTCAAGGTCGCAAATATTCGGGTTTTTGTAACGTCCAAATGGAGTGTTGAATTGTCCCTTACGATTCACGCGATAAAGGCCGTTAAAGCACGTCTTGTTCAAGTAAATTGTGCGAGCCGCAGCAGTGGATGGTTTTAGTTCTCTCCATTGAAGCCCACGACATCCGTAAAATGCATCTGCGTTGTTTTCGTGCTTACGCAGCTCTTCGATTACCGCTTCGACATTCATTCCCACCTGGGTGTAAAGATTGGCGAGCTCCGGATTTGCGTCGGATAAAAATGCACTTCGTGGTTGCAAGTGAAAGAACAGCGCACCACCGCCAAAAAAAGGCTCGTGATAAGAGGCAAATTTCTCGGGGAGAAGCGCAGTTAGTTCGCGCAATAGCTGAGTCTTGCCACCCGCCCATTTCAAGATTGGGCGAGAGGGGGAGATCTGTTCGTAAAGTTGGTATTGAGCCAAGAAAGCCTCACTGGATTTTTAATCAGTAGTTGTATCTTACCAGCGAGGTATGTGATCGACCGCCAGAAGCGCTTGGCTTCGCGCAATCAAGAAGAACGCGCATGTTACGGGAATCATCCTTTGAATTGGAGAGTGATTGTTGGAGTAGCTGGGGAACGCCCGTTTAGAGTGTGGTGTGTCGTCCAGAGCTGTCCGTGGTTTGAGGTAGCTTAGGCCGGTCACGGGCAACAAAGTAAAATTTTTCCCCTTGTTCAAGCCCATCCATCTGGTCCCCAAGCCCCGTTCCTCCTCCCGTATCCCGTCCCCCAAGCCCAGCCCCCGCGCTGACTCCCGCTAGCTTGTCATGCAAAAAATCATCGCGCAGATCGCGCAAGAAATCCGAGTTCGTCCCAAGCAAGTCGAGGCCGCCGTGGCCTTGCTGGACGGGGGTGCCACCGTGCCCTTTATCGCCCGCTACCGCAAAGAGGTGACCGATGGGCTGGACGACATTCAGTTGCGCGAACTAGAGGCGCGCTTGTCCTATTTGCGCGAGCTGCGCGACCGCCGTTTGGTGGTGGCCAAGGCGATTGACGAACAGGGCAAGCTCACGCCGGCCCTGATGGCCGCCATTGAGGCCGCCGCTACCAAGCAAGAGCTGGAAGACATTTACCTGCCCTTCAAGCTCAAGCGCCGCACCAAGGGGCAGCTGGCGCGCGAGGCCGGGCTCGAACCATTAGCCGACGCCTTGTTTGCCAACCCCAATCTGGTGCCCGCAGACGAGGCGCTGGCCTATGTGGTGCCCATGCGCCCGGCAGTCGAAGGCGAGGACAAACAAGCCGATTTCTCCACCGTGCCCTTGGTGCTGGACGGCGTGCGCGATTTGCTTGCCGAGCGCTGGGCCGAGGCACCTGCCGTGGTGCAAGACCTGCGCGCCTGGCTGTGGGACCAGGGCCTGCTGCAAAGCAAGCGGATTGAGGGCAAAGACGAAAACCAGCCCGAGGTGGCCAAGTTTCGCGACTACTTTGCCTATGACGAGCCGATTGGCCGCGTGCCTTCGCACCGGGCGTTGGCGGTGTTTCGCGGGCGGGCGCTGGACATTTTGGACGCCAAGCTGGTGTTGCCCGACGCCGCTTTTGCACTCGCCGCACCCGAAGCTGCTGCGCCCAAGGCCAAAGGCCCGGTGGTGTCCCTGGCCGAGGCGCGCATTGCGCTGCGCCTGGGCTGGAGCCACCAGGGCCGCGCGGCGGATGACCTGATTCGCAAATGCGTGGCCTGGACCTGGCGCGTCAAACTCAGCCTGTCCACCGAGCGCGACCTGTTTGCCCGCTTGCGCGAAGACGCCGAGGGCGTAGCCATTAAGGTGTTTGCCGACAATGTGCGCGACCTGCTGCTGGCTGCACCTGCCGGGCCGCGTGTGGTGATGGGCCTGGACCCGGGCATTCGCACCGGCGTCAAAGTGGCGGTGGTGGACGCCACCGGCAAGCTGGTGGACACGGCCACCGTCTTTCCCCACGAGCCGCGCAAGGACTGGGACGGATCGCTCCACACCCTGGGCGCCCTGTGCCAGCGCCACGGCGTGAACCTGATCGCCATCGGCAACGGCACCGCCAGCCGCGAGACCGACAAGCTGGCCGGTGACCTGATCAAGCTGCTGGCCAAGGGTGGCGGCGCAATCGACAAGGTGGTGGTCAGCGAGGCCGGAGCCTCGGTGTACAGCGCCAGCGAATACGCCAGCCAAGAAATGCCCGACGTGGACGTGAGCCTGCGCGGCGCCGCAAGCATTGCCCGGCGCCTGCAAGACCCGCTGGCCGAGCTGGTGAAGATTGACCCCAAATCCATCGGCGTGGGTCAGTACCAGCACGATGTGAACCAAAGCGAACTAGCCAAAACCCTGGCCACGGTGGTGGAAGACTGCGTGAACGCCGTGGGCGTGGACCTGAACACGGCCAGCGTGCCGCTGCTATCGCGTGTGTCGGGCCTCTCGGGCACCGTGGCCAAGGCCGTGGTGCGCTGGCGCGAGGCCAATGGCGCCTTTGCCAACCGCCAGCAGCTGCTGCAAGTGGCCGGCCTGGGCGCCAAAACCTTTGAGCAAAGCGCGGGTTTTTTGCGCATTCGCGGCGGCGACAACCCGCTGGACATGACCGGCGTGCACCCGGAAACCTACCCTGTGGTGGAAAAAATCATCGCCAAAGCCGCTACGCCCATTGCCGCGCTGATGGGCCGCGCCGACATGCTCAAAACCCTGCGCCCCGAGCTGTTTGCCAATGGAAAGTTTGGCGTCATCACCGTGCAAGACATATTGAGCGAGCTGGAAAAGCCCGGCCGCGACCCGCGCCCGGACTTCAAGGTGGCGCGCCTGCAAGACGGCGTGAACGACATTAAAGACCTGGTGGAAGGCATGATTTTGGAAGGCACGGTGAGCAACGTGGCCGGCTTTGGCGCCTTTGTGGACCTGGGCGTGCACCAAGACGGCCTGGTGCACGTGAGCCAGTTGAGCCACAAGTTTGTGAGCGACGCGCGCGAGGTGGTCAAAACCGGCGATATCGTCAAAGTGCAGGTGGTGGAAGTGGACGTGGCGCGCAAGCGCATTGCGCTGACCATGAAGCTGGGCGAGGCCCCGCGCAACACGGGCGAGCGCGGCGCCCCGCGCGACAACCGCTTTGAAGGTGCCAGCCGTGACCAGCGCCCCCAACATCGCCCAAGCCAGCGCGCGCCCGAGCCCCAAGGCCCCAGCGCCATGGCATCGGCGTTTTCCAAATTGCAGGGTTTGCGCAAATAAGGGCCGGCCATGGGTATGCGCGCACTGCAAATTTATGCCGGTCCCCGCGCCCGGACGCACCTGACGGCACACGGCTTGCTGCCCGCGCATGTGGGCGTGGTTCCGGCGGCTGCGGGCGGGCCGAAGGGGTTGATCCTGGGGCCGCTGGACCGATTCATCTTCGGTCAATGGCTGCCGCAAAGTAGCCAGCCGGTAGCGCTGGTGGGCGCGTCCATTGGCGCCTGGCGCATGGCCACTGCCTGCCT
>JARXAU010000099.1 GCA_029865675.1 Rhodoferax sp. | reverse complement strand
GTCTAAAGGCGCCCTACTCAAGGCGTCTCGGCGGTGACCTTGATGGCGCTGTACCAGGCGGAGAGCTGGGCAATTTCCGTGTCAGTCAGTGGTTTTGCGATCACGCCCATGACCTCGTTCTGTCGCTTGCCGTTGCGGTAGTTTTTTAACTGCTCGCTCAGATAAATTGCTTGCTGGCCCGCAAGGTTCGGGGCGTTGGGAAGCGTGGAGATGCCGTTGGGGCCGTGGCACAAGCCGCATGCCACGTCGGCCTTGGCGCGGCCTTTCGCAACGTCGTCAGCAAAGGCGTTCAGTGCGGCGCAAGCCAGTAAAACAAGAAGGAATTTTTTCATATTGAAACGTACAAAAAGCCGGGGCCCCAAAAGGGCCCCGTCAGGCGGAAGCAACGGGCACGAGGCCCGTGCTGTGCCTTTGAATTACATGCCGGTGTAGCTGATGCGATAGATCGCGCCAGCGAAGTCGTCGGACACCAAAATGGAGCCGTCAGGCAAGTTGGCCACGTCCACAGGGCGAGCCAGAGCGCGACCGGTAGCCTTGTCCAAGAAGCCGTCAGCAAACACCTCTGCGGGGCCTGCGTTGCCGTCAGCCTTGATTGGCACGAAGTTGATTAGGTAGCCGCTTGGCGTAGTGCGGTTCCAAGAACCATGCGACGCAACGAACAAACCGTTTTGGTACTTCGCAGGGAAGGCCTTGCCGGTGTAATGGGTCACACCGAGCTGCGCTTGGTGTGCAGGAAACTCCACTTGCGGGAAGATGTGGCCAGCGGGTTCCTTCATGTCTTTAAGGTCCATTGCTGCTGGTGAGCCGGCAACTTTGAAACGGCCGTTGTAATAGGGGAATCCGAAGTGTTCACCCGCCTTGGTCAGTTTGTTCAACTCGCCAGGAGGGATGTCGTCACCCAATCCGTCCACCTGTTGATCAGTGGCCCACATATCGCCTTTGGGTCCGATAGCCAACCCGGTAGGGTTACGCCAGCCCTTGGAGAATACGGTGCGTCCGGAGCCGTCCAGGCCGTTGTAGCGCACGATGCCGCCGATGCCGACTTCGTCATACAGAGCGACTTTGTCAGCAGGCTGCACGTTGTAGGGCTGGCCCAGGGTCACGTAGATCTTGCCGTCTTTGTCAACCTTGATCACGCGACCGGTGTGGTTGAACGACTGCTCTTCAACCGGGATGAGCTTGCCTTCGGGCACGACAACACCCACCGCTACGTCCGGGCCTTCATAGAAGTACTCAGCTGCCGGGAAGTGCAGGATACGGTTGGATTCAGCAACCAGCAGGAAGCCGTCCTTGGTGAACGTAACACCATTGGGGTTGCTGAATTTGATGGAGGGCGCAAAGGCCTTGACTTCGGTCGCAGCGTCGCCGTTGTTGCGGTTGGTCACAGCCCAGACGGTGGTTTTGCGGGTACCGACAAACAGCATGTTGGTCGATGGTGCAACGGCCATGTAACGCGCGTCCGGTACCACGGCGTACAGGTCAATCTTGAAACCGTCTGGCAGCTTGACCTTTTTCAGGTTGGCGCGAATCGCATCCGCGTTTTTGCCTTCCTGGGGAATGGAAGGAATGTTTAAGCTCGATGAGGTATTGCCCATGCGCTGCAGCGTGGTCAAGTTGGCATCTTGCGCAAAAGTCGACGCTGCGCCAAGCGCAGCTATGGCGACTGAAAGAGTTGTCAGTTTGATCAGTTTCACAATTGTCCTTTTGGTGTGTGATGAGAGCCGTGGTGTCAAGTCTGATGCGAACGCAAATGCATCGCCAAGACTCGATCCAAATTTAGTGATATCAACCCGGGGAAGCGATGGGGGTTAACCCGCAATAAAACCGTTTTAAACAAAATTTGACGGCCTATTTTTTCCATTTGAAATTGAAAAAAATTCACAACGCCTCAGGTGCGAAGGCTGCGACTCGGGGCAACACAAGCGGGGAAATTCCACTGGCTTGGAACCCGGAGCGCAAGGGAACGCGCTGCGCCCGTCCCGACCCGATATTCATAAGTTCAAGCTTTGTTTGGTAACCACTGACCCAGTGCAAAAACAGAGTTCGGCGCGCTGGGCCGTTGTCCCGACATGCTTGGCTGCTTCAAAATTCCTTTCTTACGCGCCTTGCGCTCAGGCACCGCGAAACCCTTGGCCTGTTGCTGTAACGCTAGGCTGCGCAAACTGATGGTTCGCATGTGTTCCATTAAAGCGGTGTGCAATTGATCCCAGAGGTGTTGTGTCATGTCGGCCGGGCCGGCTGCGCCCGGCAACCGGGGTTCTGGCGTGCCTGCGCTGCTCCCTTCAATGGCCACCACGATGTCGGCCACCGTGATGGTGTCCCCCCGAAAACCCAGGGTGTAGCCGCCGCCGGGGCCGCGTGTGCTTTCCACCAGCCCGTGCTGGCGCAACTTAGCGAAAACTTGCTCTAGGTAGGACAGCGAGATGCCGTGGCGCAACGCTAAATCGCTCAGTGGCACCGGGCAGTGCGGCTCGCCCATGGCGAGATCAATCATGGCATTAATGGCAAAACGTCCTCGGGTGCTCAGTCGCATACCGGTCTCCTAAAAAGCGCGCCTGTTGGCACGTAGCAGCGGGCAGCGCAAAGCGCACCCTAGTGCCCTAAATGTAAAAGCGCTTATTCTTCGTGTAAATTCGTATTTGCGAGATTTTTACTTCGAATAAATCGAAGCGATCTTCGTCCCTGAATCCCAACCACACACCTCCGTAATGAACTTCAAACACCTGCACTACTTTTGGGTTACTGCCAAGGCCGGTGGCGTGATGCGTGCCGGAGCACAGTTGCACATCACGCCGCAAACCCTGTCTGGGCAAATCCGGCTACTTGAAGAAAGCTTGGGTCGCAAGCTGTTCCAAAAAAGCGGTAGGACGATGGTCCTCACGGAGGCCGGTCGCGTGGCGCTGGGCTATGCGGACCAGATTTTTGCGTCAGGCAGCGAGTTGGAGTCGGCAGTGCGCCAGGCACACGGCGGCCAGCCTGAGGTGGAGTTTCGCGTTGGAGTGGCTGACGCGGTCAACAAGTCTGTCGCCTACCGGCTGCTGGAGCCCGCGCTGGGTTTGGGACTGCCCGTGCGCTTGGTGGCCAGCGAGGGCAAATTTGCGGATTTGCTGTCGCGCCTAGCCATCAACCGTTTGGACCTGGTTATCGCCGACGAGCCTATGGCCCGGCGCACCAGCGTGCGGGCGTTCAACCACGCGCTGGGGCGCAGCAGCATGTCTTTTTGTGCCACAGAGGCGCTGGCGAAGCAGTTGCGTGGGGACTTTCCGGGCTGTCTGCGTGGCATGCCCATGCTTCTTCCGGGCGCCCAGGCATCGGTGCGCCCGCAGTTGGAGTCATGGTTTACCCGGCACGACCTGGCGCCGCGCATCGTGGGTGAGTTTGACGACGTTGCTCTCATGACCGCTTTCGGTCGCCAAGGCGGCGGCGTGTTCATGGTGCCGAGCGTGATGGAGATGGAGACGTTGGCCCAGTTTGGCGTGCAGTGCGTAGGCCGCAGCGACGAACTGGTGGAAGAGTTTTTTGCGGTTTCTGTGGAACGGCGCATCACCCACCCCTGCGTCATGGCAATCACCGATGCAGCGCGAGGGCAGTTGTTCGGATGAATAGGAAGTTGTGGGCCCTACAGGTGGCACCCAGTTATCCTGCTAGGAGACAATGCCCACACACCAGATTTAAGTCGATCCTCAGGTCGCTCCTATGAAGAATTTGCTTTTGTCTTACTCGCCCGTGTTCGGTGCCATGGTGGCCTGGTGTTTGTGCCAAGGCGTGGCCTGTGCGCAGTCTGACTCGGCAGGTTTGCCGCAGTGGGAGCTTGGCGTGATTGCGGGTGCGCTCAGCAGTCCTGCGTATCCCGCCTCGGCCGAGCGCTTCACACGCCAACTGGTGTTGCCCTACCTGATTTACCGCGGAGAGCGGCTGCAGGTGGGCCGCGAAGGAATCAATGCGCACTTGCGTTTGGCGCCTGGATATGAACTTGATGTGGGCGTGAGCGGGTCTTTTCCCGCGTCATCTCAAGACATCGCCGCGCGCCAGGGTATGCCTGATCTAGGCACCCTTCTTGAGTTCGGTCCCCGGCTGAAAGTCGATCTTGGGCGTCCTTGGCCCGGGTTTCGATGGGGGCTGGAATTGCCACTGCGCAATGTGGTGGAGTTCAATGGTGGGGCGCGCAGCCAGGGTTGGGTGTTCGAGCCCGCACTGGCGCTTGAAGGCGCCAACATTGGCGCAGGTTGGAGCCTGAACGCCAAGGCCGGATTCACCTGGGGCGATCAGCAGGTCAACCAATTTCTTTATGGGGTGCCTGCGGACTATGCCACCGCGTCGCGTCCCTCTTTTGAGGCGCGCTCGGGCCTGATCAGCGCACGCGCCAGCCTGGGCACCAGCAAGAGTTTGACACCGGATGTACGGTTTTTTGGCTATGCGCGCCTGGACTACTACGGTCTGGGTGCAAATACAGACAGTCCTTTGGCCTTGCAAAACCGCAGCCCCTCATTGGGCGTGGGACTTACCTGGACGCTGGGGCGCTCGCGCACACTTGTTGCCTGGTAGTGCAGGCTAACTCGCTCCAGTCCGGTGTGATCTGAACCCTTGAGTGTTCCGCGACTGGCTTGAGCGGGCCGGGAATGCATATTCTTTCAGTCGCTTACTTCTCTTTGGGTTCTCGCTGGGTGGCCGCCCTGTTCGGCTCTGCCGGGGTGCTGGTGGTGATTGCGCCCCAGCTCACCGGCAAGGGCGGCTGGTATCCGCCGCTCATGCTGGCGTCGTCGCCGATTTTTGCCGCCTCGTTTTTGATGACCAAAAGCCTGACGCGCACCGAGAGCCCCGGCGTCATCGTGCTGTGGCAGGCGCTCTCTGTCACGCTGCTGAGCCTGCCCCTGGGGCTGCTGCACTAGAGCAACCCGGCGCCCTGGCAATGGCTGGGTTTTGCCACCGCCGGGGTGCTGGGGGCACTGGTGATTTTGGCGTCTACGGTGTGGATCGCGCGGCGCGAGCAGCGGCGCGCGGCCTCACGTGCATGAAGGTGCGCAGCACCCCCATCTTGAAAGTCCCTCCCGGTTGTCCCACACCGCGTCGCTGTAATGGTCGGCCGGTACAAAGTTCAGGTGGGCTACGGGCGTCGAGGTCTCAAGGGGCGCGGGCATGGGGGCGCCGGCGGTGTGGTTGGCGTTCTCCAAGGTCAACACGTAGCGCGGGGCGTTGACCGCGCCAAGCCCGCCGGCGGGCCTTGGCTGTCGTAGGTGCTGTCGGTGTGGTCGATGGAGGCGACCACATAGCCTTTGCTGGCCATGTTCTCGGCCAGGTGGCTGAGCAAAAAGCGGTTGCCTGGGTAGCCATGCGAGACGATCAGCGGCGGGAAAGGCCCACCGGCGGGCGCAGGCGCTGCATCGCGCACCGCGCGGCCGCGCAAGCTGACTTCGGCCTGGCCATCGCGGATGATGGCGCGCAAGCTGCCGCCCGGCGCCTGGCCGACGGCGAGTTGGGCGGGGTACCACACCTCCACGGTGAGCGGTCGGTCGTAGACCGGCATCGGCGCGCCGGCCTTGTACTTGGCAATGTCGAGCTGCTGAGGGTGGCTTAGCTCGGCGGTTTTTACGCCGACTGCGAACGTGCCGTACCGGGCCAGTTCGGGCGCGTCGGAGCGGATGGTGTCAATGCGGTTATCAATTCGGCTATCAACGCGCTTATCTTGGGCCAAACAATATTCTGGAAAGGTGAAAACCAGGCCCATCAAGGCACAGACAACGCGCTCGCGTAACCGCATAAAAAGCCTTTCGGTAATGGACACAGGGTGGTGCGCAAAAAGGCCAAGGCAATCGCCGCTTGGGCGAGGGCCAGACCCTAGCAAACAAACAAGTTAAACCACTTGCGCTGGGTCACCCAATTGCGCAAGTGACAGGGCCAGCGCTTAAGGCGACAGTGAGGAGCGCGCAGCGCTGCCCCCAAGACGCAGCGGCACCAGGCCTTGGGCCACCAACACCCCCAGCCCCACCACGGCGGCGGCGGCGGCCTGCGTCCAGTTCCAAGCGCCGCCCAGCGCAAACAAGATCAGCATCACGTAAAACGGCGTTGCGTTGACATGCAACGACGATAGGGCGATGCCCAGGCTCCCAATCGACATGATCCACAGCACCTGGCTGATGGCGAGGCCACCAATGGCAAAAACTGCCAGCGCCCCCAGCTCTTTGAGCCCGAGCGCATTCCAGTCGGGTGCGGTGCCGCCCAACAGGGCGTGCACCCCAGCCGCCACGCTGGTGGTCAAGGCCGCACCGCTTAAGGTGACCGTGGTGCGGCCCAAGGGGCTGAGTGCCGGAAAAGACGTGACCGTCATGCGCGAGCCCAACGTGTAGAGCACTACCGAGCCAAAGCAAAGCAGTGCGCCTAGGCCCAGGCCCGAGCTCCATCCGTCGCCTGCACCGCCCAGCGCCATCACGCTCCCGACCAGGCTGAGCAAGACGCCCATTACCAATGCCCACGTCAGTTTTCGCCCGTCGAGCAGCACCTCAATGGCAATACCCACCACCGGCATGGCCGCAGAGATCACGGCCACCGTCACCACATTGGTGCGGCCTTGACCTAGCACCAGCAGAAAGGCGCCCACGCCAATGCCACAACCGCCCACCAGCAGGGCCTTGCCCCAATGCGCGGTGCGCAGTGCGGCCGTGCCTTCAAGCCACCACCACAAGGGCAACAGGCACAGGGAGGCCATCACCATGCGTGCCGCCGTCAGCGGCAAGGGGGGCACGGGGCCAATCAGCAGGTCGGCTGCAGGCAGCCCTACCGCCCAGACCAGCATGGACAACATGCACAAGAAATTGGCGCGCGCGCGGCTGGCTGGCGCGCCCAACTCAGACCCCGCCATGCGGGTGCGTCGGGTCAATCCAAAGCACAGTCTGCGGCGACTCGGCAGGTTCAATGTCCAAATTTACCGCCACTGCCTGGCCGTCGCTGCGGCACAGCACGCATTCCAGCGCCTCGCTGGCACTGGCGTTGATTTCTTGGTGCGGCACGAAGGGCGGCACATAAATAAAGTCGCCCGGTCCGGCCTCGGCGGTAAATTCCAGCGCGTTGCCCCAGCGCATGCGCGCCCGGCCTTTGACCACATAAATCACGCTCTCCAGCGGCCCGTGGTGGTGCGCGCCGGTCTTGGCATTGGGGTGGATGTGCACTGTGCCGGCCCACAGTTTTTGCGCGCCCACGCGGGCAAAGTTAATGGCCGCTTTGCGGTCCATGCCCGGCGTGGACGGCACATTGCCGTCCAGCTGGTCCCCCGGCACCACGCGCACGCGGTCGTGCTTCCAGTCGGTGGGGGCGGGGTCGTGGCGGTCCGCTGGCGGGGCGTGGGCGTCCATGTTTTTCTCCTCGTTGGTGGTTGCGCGCAGTCGATGGAGGATAAGTATCGCAGCATAAAGCGCCTTGCTGGCCCATTCTCTTGCCTGCAGCGCTTGCGCTAAAAAGGCAGCCCAACAGACGCAACAGGGTCGCAAAAACCCGCAGTGGATCGCTCGGTTCAGCGACTCAGAAACTCTTGCACCGCAGCCGCTGTGGCCACTGGGTCTTCCTCCTGCCCGACATGCCCCAGGGCATCAGACAAGACGACACTGCTATGAGCAATATCGCGAGGGAACCTTTCGGCGTTCTCCAGGGGTATGAGCCGATCAAGCCCGCCCCAGATTATCAGAGTGGGCTGGCGTATTTGGGGAATCTGGGCTTCAAGCTCCTCGGCCTTGTTTTGTGCAAAACGCGCTGGCAATGCCCGCCGATTGCCCGCGCGCAGGGTCAGCTCGAAATATCGATCCACCAGTTCGGCGGTGATTTTGGAGGGATCGCCCTACACATCGCGCAAACTCGATTCAATGACCCGGCGCGGCAAGATATTGGCCATCAGTCCACTGAGCATCGGAATTTGCGCGAGCTTGAAACCAAGCGGAACCGAAGTGGCTGTGGTGGCGTACCCGGCAGCGTCTACCAATATCAACTTGCTGACGCGTTCTGAATAGTCAACTGCAGCCTTCCAAGCCACATAGCCGCCCATGCGGGCCGCCTTCAGCCGCAAGTCGGGTAGTCGGTGTAGCCTTTTTCGCCCGGCGTGTAGAACGTGGCCAGGTCTGGGGCGCTCAGTTCTGAGCGCGTTTTAAAGCGCTCCACCAGATCTAGGGATCATGTCCAAAACTCAGTTTGAGAGCTAGGCATAAGCGAATATGTCCCACCTTGTGAAACGCCAGCGTCAATTACGCCTCCTGGGGGCTGCAACCGGTCATTTCTCAGGCCTGTTGCCGCCCTTTGGCGGTTTG
>JARXAU010000091.1 GCA_029865675.1 Rhodoferax sp. | reverse complement strand
GGCCTTGGCCATGACCTGGTAGCTGGCCTTGGCGGCCACCTGGTCGCGGTCAAAGCTGTAGGCGTCCTTCATGATGAACTCGCGCCCGCGCATCAGGCCAAAACGGGGGCGACGCTCGTCGCGGAACTTCGTCTGGATCTGGTACAAGTTTTTGGGCAGCTGCTTGTAGCTCTTGATTTCCTGGCGCGCAATGTCGGTCACCACCTCCTCGCTGGTGGGTTGGACCACAAAGTCGCGGTCATGCCGGTCTTTGATGCGCAGCAGCTCAGGGCCCATCTTGTCAAAGCGGCCGGTTTCTTGCCACAGCTCGGCGGGCTGCACCACGGGCATGCTGAGTTCGATGGCGCCGGCTCGGTTCATTTCTTCGCGCACGATGGCCTCGACCTTGCGAATCACGCGCAGGCCCATGGGCATGTAGGAGTAAATACCAGCACCTAGTTTTTTGATCATTCCGGCACGCATCATCAGTTGGTGGCTGGGCACTTCGGCGTCCGCCGGAGCCTCTTTGAGCGTGGAAATGAGGAATTGGGAGGCTTTCATGCGGGTACTCGTAAAACAGCGCGAACGGCGGTGTGACGGGCCTGTGACACAGCGGCGGCTCGCCGTGCATAATGGCCCAAGTTTAAAAATTTGGGGTTTGATTATGCTTGACCGGGACGGCTTTAGGCCTAACGTCGGCATCGTCCTGCTCAACCAGAAAAATCAGGTTTTTTGGGGCAAACGCATACGTACCCACTCGTGGCAGTTCCCGCAAGGTGGCATTGACCGGGGCGAAACGCCCGAGCAGGCCATGTTCCGCGAGCTGCACGAAGAGGTGGGGCTCCAGCCGGAGCACGTTGCCATCGTCGCCCGAACCCGAGACTGGTTGCGCTACGAGGTGCCGGACCGCTACATCCGCCGCGATGCGCGCGGCCATTACAAAGGGCAAAAACAAATTTGGTTTTTGCTCCAACTCACCGGCTTTGACTGGCACCTTAACCTGCGTGCCACCGAGCACCCGGAGTTTGACGCCTGGCGTTGGAACGACTACTGGGTGCCGCTGGACGCGGTGGTTGATTTCAAGCGCGGTGTGTACGAGATGGCCCTGACCGAGCTGTCGCGGTATTTGCCGCGCCCAGATGCGCGACCGCGCTTTTCAAACTCGGGCTTTCGCGCGCCTGCCGTGCACGATGTCAACGTGCCAGAGGCCAGTCCTGCCGAAACGCAAGGGACAGAACGACACGACACGCCGTAAACCAGAGCAGCCCGCTGTGCAAAAAGCGCCGGGACTGCTCTAGCGCATGAGCACCAGGTTGTCGCGGTGCAGCATCTCTGGCTCGGCGGCATAACCTAGCAAGGCCTCAAATTCGGACGAGGGCTTGCGGCAGAGCAAGCGCGCCTCGGCGCTCGAGTAATTGGCCAGTCCACGCGCAATCTCCAGCCCGCTGGGGTCGCGCACGCCGATCACGTCGCCGCGCGAAAAGTCGCCATCGACCTGCACCATGCCGATGGGCAAAAGGCTTTTGCCCTCGTCGCGCACCTTGGCCGCCGCACCCGCGTCCACCACCACTGCGCCGCGCATTTGCAAATGGTCGGCCATCCATTGCTTGCGGGCCTGGGTTTTTTGCGTGGGCGCCACTAGCAAGGTGCCAATGGCTTCGCCCCGACTTAGGCGAATCAAGGCGTCAGGCTCGCGGCCCCAGGCAATCACGGTCGAGGCGCCGGAGCCTGCCGCCCGCTTGGCCGCCAAAATCTTGGTGATCATGCCGCCACGGCCCAGGCTGCTGCCCGCGCCGCCAGCCATCACTTCCAGCGCCGGATCCCCGGCTTGCGCCTGGTCCACAAAGCGGGCACTGGCGTCTTTGCGCGGGTCAGCGGTGAAGAGGCCTTTTTGGTCGGTCAAGATGACCAGCGCATCGGCTTCGACCAGATTGGCCACCAGCGCGCCCAGGGTGTCGTTGTCGCCGAACTTGATCTCGTCGTTGACCACCGTGTCGTTTTCGTTGATCACCGGCACCAC
This sequence comes from Rhodoferax sp., assembly GCA_029865675.1. Lineage (GTDB taxonomy): Bacteria > Pseudomonadota > Gammaproteobacteria > Burkholderiales > Burkholderiaceae_C > Allorhodoferax. The sequence continues at coordinate 4,032 of JARXAU010000091.1, read as the reverse complement.
ACCGAGTTTGAGCAAAGTCAGCAGCGTGGAGCGGGCGTTCAGATAACGCTCACGGTCGGCCAAGTCGGCGTGGGTGAGCAGCACCTGCGCGCTGCCCAAGCCACTTTCGCGCAACTTGGTCTCGTACATCTGCGCCAGGCCCATCTGGCCCACGGCGGCGGCGGCTTGCAGTTCGTGGATGGCGCTGGGGCGGGTGACCCAACCCAGGCGCTTCATGCCCTCGGCAATTGCGCCGCTAGACACCATGATGATCTCCACGCCGCCGCGCACGAGTTGCGCCATCTGACGGCACCATTCGCCAATTGCGGCTTCGTCCAGGCCCCGGCCCTCGTTGGTGACCAAGCTGGAGCCGACTTTGACGACCACGCGTTTGGCGTCACGCAGCACGGTGGAAGAAGGAGAGTGCGTCATGGGGCGGGGACGGAAAAAAGCGAAAAATGGCCCAAGCTAGGCTGCCAGCGCTTAGGGCTTATTCGCCCGCGCCGTGGTGGTCGGTGGGTGCCTGCTCTACAGCAGCGTCGGGCGTGTTCAAAAAGCGGGGGTCCACTTCCACAAAAGGCTGCTCAGCCGCCTGCTGCGCTTTGACGTGCTTGTAGATTTCCTTGACCAGCGGCTCGCAGCCCTCGCGGGTCAGCGCCGAGATCTCAAACACCGGGCCCTTGAACTTGAAGCGTTTGACAAAGTCCTTGATCAGCGCGGTGCGGTCTTCCGAGGCCACCATATCGAGCTTGTTCAGCACCAACCAGCGCGGCTTCTTGTAGAGGCCGTCGTCGTATTTTTTCAACTCGTTGACAATCGCTTTGGCCTGCGCCACGGTGTCCACGCCCTCGTCAAACGGTGCCACGTCCACAATGTGCAAGAGCAAGCGGGTGCGCTGCAAATGGCGCAAGAACAAGTGGCCCAGGCCCGCGCCCTCGGACGCGCCTTCAATCAGACCCGGCAAGTCCGCCACCACAAAACTCTGCTCCGGCCCCACGCGCACCACACCCAGATTAGGGTGCAAGGTGGTGAACGGGTAGTCGGCAATGCGCGGCCGGGCGTTGGAAATGGCGGTGATAAAGGTCGATTTGCCCGCGTTGGGCATGCCCAAGAGTCCCACGTCTGCCAGCACCTTGAGTTCAAGCTTGAGGCTTTTTTTCTCACCAGGCCAGCCGGGGGTTTTTTGGCGCGGGGCGCGGTTGATGGCGCTCTTAAAGCGCAGGTTGCCAAAACCGCCGTCGCCGCCCTTGGCGATGGTGATCACCTCGCCAGGCACCAGCAACTCAAACAGCACTTCGCCGGTTTCGGCGTCGGTGATGATGGTGCCCACCGGCATTTTGAGCGTGATGTCGTCTCCTGCGGCGCCGAACATGTCCGAGCCCATGCCGTGCTCGCCGCGCCGGGCATCGTGGCGGCGCGAGAAGCGATAGTCCACCAGGGTGTTGAGGTTGATGTCGGCCACCGCGTACACATGGCCGCCACGGCCACCGTCGCCGCCGTTGGGGCCGCCGAATTCTTTGTACTTTTCATGCCGGAACGAAACGCAGCCAGCGCCACCATCTCCGGCGGAGATGTCGATGTAGGCTTCGTCAACGAACTTCATGGTTTTCTCGATCACTAAATAAAAAACCCCGCGCTGGTGTGGCGCAGGGTTTTGCGGGAGCCGCGCTGCAGTTTACGCCGCAGCGGTCACGCTCACCGTTTGCTTGTTCAAAGCGCCTTTGGTGGCAAACGACACGTGGCCGTCTACAAGGGCGAACAAAGTGTGGTCTTTGCCGATGCCGACATTGGTTCCGGGGTGGAACTTGGTGCCGCGTTGGCGAACGATGATTGCGCCAGCCGTGATCAACTCACCGCCAAATGACTTCACACCGAGCATCTTGGGCTTGGAATCGCGCCCGTTTCGCGTAGAGCCGCCGCCTTTTTTCTGTGCCATGACCTGTGTCCTTTAAGCCGCTCTTAAGCAACGATAGCGCCGACTTGCAGTTCAGTGAACTGCTGACGGTGCCCTTGGCGTTTTTGGTAATGCTTGCGACGGCGCATTTTGAAAATGCGCACTTTGTCGTGCTTACCGTGTGACAAAACCGTCACCGTCACTGTTGCACCGGACACCAAGGGCGTGCCGACTTTCAGTTCTGCGCCGTTGCCGACCGCCAAAACTTCGTCAAACACAATCTCTTGGCCTACGTCCGCAGCAATCTGTTCTACTTTAATTTTTTCGCCAGCCGCAACCCGATATTGCTTGCCGCCGGTTTTTATGACCGCGTACATATTGACCTCTTCGATTATCAATTCTGCGAACGAATTTTCACAGAGCCCGCGAGTATAGCAGTCCGACCCTGATCGTGTGTGCGGCACGGCGCCCACGCAGCGCTGTGCCAGAGCCGCTGCCTATAATTCAAAAAAGGCGACACGCGAATGCAAATGCAGCAAACCACCCCCAGCTCCCCCCAGAGCCTTGCGTTCGTCGAACACGAATTGCGTGAGGTGGATGCAGTTGTCAAACACCGCCTTTTATCAAGCGTCGCGCTGGTGGGGGATGTGGCGCAGCACATCATTGCCGCGGGCGGCAAGCGCCTTCGCCCTACCCTGCTGCTGCTGTGCTGCGGCGCCTTGGGCTTCCAAGGCCGAGCTCGATTCAGCATGGCCGCAGTGGTTGAATTTATCCACACCGCTACCTTGCTGCATGATGACGTGGTGGACGAATCCACCTTGCGCCGCGGCTTGCCCACAGCCAACGCCAAGTTTGGCAACCCGGCCAGCGTGCTGATTGGCGATTTTTTGTACTCGCGTGCTTTCCAGATGATGGTGGAAGTGCAAGACATGCGCATCATGAAAGTGCTGGCAGATGCCACCAACGTGATCGCCGAGGGCGAAGTCATGCAGCTCATGAACATGCACAACGCCGACCTGACCGAGGACGGCTATTTGCAGGTCATCCGCTCCAAGACGTCCAAACTGTTTGAGGCCAGCGCCCAGGTGGGTGCCATCTTGGCGGGCGCAAGCCCCGCGCTGGAAGCGGCCTGCGCCGACTTCGGCCAGGCGCTGGGCACCGCCTTTCAAGTCATTGACGATGTGCTGGACTACACGGGTGACGCCGCCGTGATGGGGAAAAACCTGGGGGACGACTTGCGCGAAGGCAAGGCCACCCTGCCCCTGATCGTGGCCATGCAGTTGGGCACCCCAGCGCAGCGCGCATTGGTGCGAAGCGCCATTGAGCAAGGCGACACCCAAATGCTGGACGAAGTGGCCTCCATCGTCAAAAGCACCGGCGCGCTGGATATCGCCATGGAGTCTGCGGCGCGGGAAATTTACCGCGCTATTCGCTTTGCACAACAACTCCCGCCGGGCCCGCACACCAGCGCCATGGTGGACCTGGCCACCCGCTCCTTGGTTCGCACACATTGAATTGGGGCAGCGCGGGCCAAAGCTATCGCCGCGCGGGCCTCTTCCTAGGCTTTACCCATGTCTTGGCACGCCCAACTTCAGCTTGACTACATCCGCCAAGGCGCGCGCACTGTGGCACGGCACCTGCACAGCGGCCCCTTGCGCATTCTGCAAAGCCTCTACCCTGAAGGCGATGCGGTATGCCACAACGTGCTGGTGCATCCGCCGGGCGGCCTGGTGGGTGGAGACACGCTGGACTTGCAGGTTCGCGCAGCGGCTGGTGCCCACGGGCTGATCACCACTCCCGGCGCGACGCGCTTTTACCGAAGCGACGAGGCCTTGGCCTTGCAGCGCACCCACCTGACGCTGGAGGGCGACGCGCGCATTGAGTGGCTGCCACTGGAAACCATTTGCTACAGCGGCTGCCGCGCAGAAAACCGGCTATCGCTGGAGCTGGCGCCGCAGGCGCAGGTGATGGGCTGGGATGTGACCGCGCTGGGCCTGCCGCACGCGGACCTGCCTTTCGTGGACGGCTTTGTGCAACAGCACCTGGAGCTACCCGGCGTCTGGCTAGAGCGAGGTCGCGTGGACGCTGACGACGCGCTGCTGCTTAATGGACCGGCGGGCCTGGCGGGCATGCGCTGCTGGGCCACGATGTACCTGGTG
>JARXAU010000070.1 GCA_029865675.1 Rhodoferax sp. | reverse complement strand
GGATTGCCGCGATAGCGACGCTTGCGTTGCACTGCGGCAATCCCTTTTTTATTGTTGTCGGAGGAAGCATGATCGAAAAAACCCTGTGGCACCCTGTAGGCACCTTGGCCGATTTGGCGGGTTCCCCCAAAGCAGTGGTGGTGCTGGACGAGGAAATCGTCATTTGGCAAACGCCCGCGGGCGAATTTCGCGCCTGGGCGGACCGCTGCCCGCACCGTGGCGCCAAGCTTTCATTGGGGCGGGTGCAGGGTGACCGGTTGGAATGCGCCTACCACGGCTGGCAGTTTGACGGCGCGGGCCAATGCCAGTTGATTCCGGCCTTGCCCGACTTCACGCCGCCTGCCGCGCACCGCGCCTGCACCTTTGAGGCCTGCGAAGCCTACGGCCTGCTGTGGGTGCGTCTGGCGCCCGGAGAGGCCGCACTGCCGCTGTTTGCCGCCGAGACGGACGAGCGCCTGCGCAAGGTCAACTGCGGCCCTTACACCGTGCAAAGCAGCGCGCCGCGTGTGGTGGAGAATTTTCTGGACTTGGCGCATTTCGGCTTTGTGCACGAAGGCTGGCTGGGCAGCCGCGACGCCACCAGCGTGCCGCCCTACGAGGTGCGCGCCACGCCCACGGGCGTGCTGGCCACCGGTTGCAAGGCGGTGCAACCGCGCTCCTCGGTGCACGCCACGGCCAGCGCCATGGTGGAGTACAGCTACGAAGTCATCAGCCCCTACGGCGCCGTGCTGACCAAGCTGCCCGAGGCTGGCACCGCAGCCATTGAAGGCCTGCGCGAATCCATCGCCCTGTTCGCCTGCCCGGTAGGCCCCGAGACCAGCAAAGTCTGGATTCGCATGGCCATGAACGATTTTGACTCGCCCGACCACAAGCTGACCGACTTTCAGGACACGATTTTTGGCCAGGACAAGCCGGTGCTCGAATCCCAGCGCCCCAAGCGCCTGCCTTTAAGTCCAGGTGCGGAACTGCACTGCGCGGCCGACAAGATGGCGGTGATGTACCGCCGTTTTCTGGCCGAGACGGGCATTGGCTTTGGGGTGTGTTGAGGGCGCACTGCAGGGTGGCGCGCTGAAGTCAGCGCAACGCAATGGGCAGAACATGACGCGCATCACCCCCCCTTCAGGGCGTAGCGCTTACGCTGAATTCCTACGGTCGGCCCGTGCCCGCACACGGCGGGTGCATGGTGTCGCTGATGGTTTCAGACAAGGAGTTTTTCATGAAAAATCATCGCGTCGGCAAAGGGCTGCCGGTGTTGGCCGCCTGTTCCGCAGAGTCCGAAGTGTTGCCCAGCGTGCCCCCAACGGAGCTGCGGTCATGCTAGAAACTGTCGCGATTGTCTTGGTGCTGCTCTGGCTATTGGGCTGGATGTCCGCCTACACCATGGGGGGCTTTATTCATGTTTTGTTGGTGATTGCGGTGGTGGTGGTGCTCGTGCGCATCATCCAGGGCAGGCGCTTGTAAGGCGCAGCTTGGCGTGCAGCGGTGCCCGTTTTTTCTGACGGCGTCACCAAAAAAAGGGGGAGTCACCGGTTGGTGACTCCCCCTTTGCACAGGTGCTCTATCGCTGCGTCTGCAGCCCAGAGACCTCGACTTCAACCCGGCGGTCTGGGCGCAAGCAGGTAATCAGCGCTTGTGTCGCCTTTTTGCCTTTGCAGTCGCCAGGTTTCGTGTCTGGGTTGCTGGAACCCACACCGACTGCGGTCACTTTGCTCTCTGGCAAGCCGCCGACTTGAACTAGGTAGTTTTGAACGGCCTCTGAGCGGCGTTTTGACAGACTGTTGTTGTAGGCCGCCCGGCCCAGGCGGTCGGTGTGGCCGGTGATGCGCACGGTGTCAATGTTGACGCTTTTGAGGTCTAGGAGAAGTTTGTCCAAAGCGTTTTTGCCGTCGGCTTGCAGCGTGTATTGGTCGAACCCAAACAGCGAGTCCGCAGCGAATTTGACTTTGGACAGGGGCGCCGGTGGCGGGGGCACCGGCACCGGTGCAGGAGTGGGTGCGACCACGGGCGCCGGTGGCGCTGGGGGGGGAGGAGTTGGCGCAGGCGCAGGAGGTGGTGGGGGTGGTGGTGCCACCGGAGCCATCGCCATCGGCATGGGTTTGCTAGGTGCCTCTTTTCCACCGAACCGGTACACCAGGCCTAGCGTTATCAGGTCCACGTCGCCGCGGTTGTTGACCGCATCGTTGATGCGGTAGCGCTCGGCTTCTAGCCGCAGGGTAATTGCAGGGGTAAATGCGTACTGGGTGCCAAAGCCATATTTGTAGTTGGTTTCGCGTTTGCTCGGGTTGGGGTCCACCACGGTAACGGCCCCCGTTCGGGTGAAGTTGTCCTGCGTTTCTGCGTAAGCGGCACCCACGCGGCCCAGCAGAGACCACCGTTCGGTGATGGGCAAGGTGGCTACCAAATCAAGGTTAAGTCCTTGGATGTGGGTTGTACCCGTGAGGGTTCCAGCAGGCTCCGTGGTGGCGTTGAAGCCAAAGCGCCCCAGGTCAAAGTAGCCAAACTCCACCGCCCAGTTCGGGTTGATCGGAAAGCCCAAATAGGCCTTGTAGCCCGGGTCCTTACGGTCTTCCGAGAGTGTGGTGGTGGTAAGCCCGGAACCGAGCAGCCCCTGGGTGATCCGGACGTTGTCAATCGTCGACTGGCTCTCGCCCGCGCTGATTCCGACATACATCCCCGTGTTGGGCGTGATCTCCTGTGCGCCCACCAGGGGGCTGGCCAAGACCGCAAGCGCGGCCAGAGTCAGTGCCGAGGGGCGGGGTTTGCAAGTCCAGTGTTTCATAGGTCTTCTCCAAAAATAGGCGTCAAGCCCGTGTCATAAAAACTGCGAATCAGGGCGTGGGCACGGTGATGGTGCAGGCATCGCAGGAAATGGCCGCTGCGGCGGCACCTTGGTTCAGCGCACGGCCTTCCAAATTAGCGCCTGTTTGTAAGGTGATCGCGGTGCTGGCCACCATCGTGCCTTTCATGATGGAGTTGGCACCTAAGGTGATAGCGCTGCCGGCAATCCAAAACACATTGCTGGCCTTGGCACTGCCGCTCAACACCACCTGGCTTGTAGACAGGGTGGTAATGGCAGTGGCGCTGCGAATCACGAACACCGCGTTGGCGTCGCCCTGTGCGTCAAGCGTCAAGGGCGTGAAGTCTGTCAAGAACGAGATTGCCGTTCGCCCCTGACCTGCGCCGTTCGCGGGTCAGCCTGCGCGCTGCACCGGCCAAGCCCCGGCGCTACGCCAGCGCCGGGTAGGCGAGCGCCTCGGCTGATTGGCGCATTGCCACACAGCGCTGGTAGAGGCCGATGTCAGGTGTTTCAAAACCGGCAATGTCTAATGCCTCTAGGGCGGGCGCAGTTTGCGCACTCTGCAGCACCGAGCGCAGCGCCCTTCGCAAAAGCGCCAGCTCGGTCGCTGATGTGGCCCGCGACGTCACCAAGGGCAGGCCTGGGTAGGCCTCGGTGGTGCCCACGATGTGCAAGCCACGTGTGGCTTGCGGCGTGTACCGCTGCAGGGCGGCGTAAGTGACACAGTCAATGGCGGCCACGTCGGCGTGCCCTGCCTGCACCGCAGCCACCGACGCACTGTGGCTGCCGGTGGGCAAAGCGCCTGCAAAAAACCTTTCACCTTGGGCCAGCGGCGCCACCAGCGCCCGCAAGGCGTTGTATCCCGACTGGGAGTCCGGCGCGTTGAATGCCACCCGCAGCCCGCGAAATCCCTCCAGCGCCAAGTGCGCGTGCTCGCTGCGCGCCACCAGCACGCTGCGGCAATCAATGCCTTCGCAATGCGGGACGCGGTAGGCAAAGCAGCCGACCAGTTGCACTTCTCCCGCCAACGCATGGGTCAGCGGATAACCACAGGTTTGGCTTAGCAACAAGTTGGGCGACAGCCAATGCGCGTGGAGGTCCTGTGACCAGGACAATTCTGTAGGCAGGCGCTCAAAGCCGCTGTCCGCCAGGGCTTGACGCAAACATCCCCACAGCGCGGCCACTGCAGGGCGTTGGGCCAAGTACATCGGCAGGGACGCCAGGCTTGCTGCCACCACGCCGCTAGGGTGCATGTCCGGCAGGCTCAGGCTGCATCCGAGGGCTGATGTTTGGTCGTGGCATGTGCAGCCGGTGCCATGGCGTTGGGCCGTGTTTCCTGCGCGGGATGGTCTATGGGCACCAACGCGTGGCGCACAAACAGCCGCACATAGCCCGGCACCAAAAACCCGCCCGTTCCCGCCACAAACGCATCGCGCTGCGCCCAGTAGGCTTGGGGAATGGCGTACCACGGCAGGTTGGGTTGGGCGTGGTGAACCGCGTGGTAATTGTTGTTCAGGTACAGCAGGCGCCAGGGCCAGGCCGCCTCGTTAACCACAATACGGTGGGCAGGAAGGGCCGCAGGGCGGTGCTCGTAGAGCGAGCGCATAAAGGCCAGCCCAAGGCAAGGGTAGCTCACCCCCAACAAATATGTCCATGGCGACATACCCGTTGCGCTTTCGATGGCTCCCAGCATCGCCACCAGCAGCGCCAAGTGCTGCGTCCAAATCCAGCGCAGTTTGCGGCTGCGCCAGTAGCTTGCGCGCCGCAAGGGCCACAGCAGATGAAAAATGGCAAACGCCGGCGTGACCAAAAAACGCCCCAAGGACGTGCGCTGCACCACCAGCAAGGCGCGCATGGGAACGCTGCGCTGGGCGAAATCTGCGGGATCGAGGTAATTGCTCTCCGGGTCTTGGCCAGGGTAGGTCAGCCGCTCGTCGCGGTGGTGCGCCAAGTGGCTGCGCTGGTAGATGTCAAATGGATACCACACCGCGATGGGCAGCAAGCCCAAGGCACGGTTCAACCACCTATGCCGGGTGGGGTGGTTGTGCACCAGTTCGTGCTGCAAGCTCATATACCAAGCCGCAATCACCGCCAAAGCGGCCACGGCCCAAAAAGACGCGCTGTGTGCGTACCAGCCCAGTGCGGCCAACCAGCTGCCGTAAACAGCAGCAATCAAAAGCCAGGTCGGCCATTCGACGCCTTGGGGTGCGTGTGTTGTGGTGTGGGGGGAGTCTCTGCGCGCGCTGTTCATGCCGTAAAAGTTCAAAGAGGTGGGGCGCTTGGGCCACAGGGCAGCGGCTTGCGGCGCGCATCGTAGCACTGGCGGTTTGATCGATAGCAATGAATCAAAAGCAATGCGCGCATTGTTTGCTTGCACTGTTCGCCGCATGCCCATCAGAAAACACAGCCCAATTTCAACACCCTAGGGCACAAACCGGCTGGCGCGGGCACAGGCGCAGCGTCAGCCCCCAAAGACCGATGCGGGCGACTTCCGCCACCGGTCCAAAAAATTGAAGCCCAAGAGGTGCCCGATTTTTTATTGATAGCAAATTGATTAAATAATTTGTTTAAGTCGTTGATTTAACTGATTTTTTTTGTCGCTTATTTACCGAAGCTGTAATTTGTTTTTGCCGGGTTTCTTCTTAAACTACAGCCACGCGCGGACACAAGCTCCAAGCGGCTTGGCCCTGGCGGGCAATTTTTATCAAGGAGGTTTATCACGACGAAAGAATGCAACTGTAGTCTCACTGTGTCGCCGCGTTTTGCCGTACCCGGTCGCACAAATTCTTGTTACCGTTCCCTTTTCCATTTTTTGAAAGCAATCGCCATGAAAAATCAATTCAAATCTGTTTTTAATATTGCAGCGTGCATGTTTATTTCCACATTATCTGGCTATGCCGCTGCGCAGTCGCAGGTAAACCTTAGTGGAACAGTAGGCGCTGCTGCATGTACCGTGGGTGTTTATGACAGCGATACTGGCGGCAGTGCACTGGCATCGATTAATGCCGGTTCGCTGGCGGCTGGTGCATTGACGACTGCGAACCCCATCGGCACTACTTCTGGATTAACAACTTTCTATGTGCGGGTGCCTGCAGGGTGTTCCGCTGGTAGCACCAGCAAATGGAACGTTGGATTCAGCGCGCCGGTCACAGGAAACTACATAACAAACTCGGCGACGTCTCCGGCGTCAAATATCTCGTTTGACATTGCTTCATTTTCGTCAGGCAGTGCTACTTCGCTTGCGTCAATTTCAGCCACTGCTCCAGTCAATGTGGCTGCGGCAAGAACCCAAAACGGTTATTCAACAGATACCTTGGTGGCTGATGCCCAGCGATATGCCCTTAGATACGTAAAGACAGCAGCGGCTAACACCGCCGTTGGTTCAGGGCCGGTGGCTGCTACCCTAACCATAACCACTTTTCTTCCCTGAATTAGCTGTTTAGGTCTTTTTTGCCTAGGGATCATGTCCAAAACTCAGTTTGAGAGCTAGGCATAAGCGAATATGTCCCACCTTGTGAAACGCCAGCGTCAATTACGCCTCCTGGGGGCTGCAACCGGTCATTTCTCAGGCCTGTTGCCGCCCTTTGGCGGTTTG
>JARXAU010000221.1 GCA_029865675.1 Rhodoferax sp. | reverse complement strand
CCTGTGAGCCATGAATCGCTGTACCCGCATGTTTACGCAGACAAGGCGCATGGCGGCACCTTGTGGAAGAGCCTGCGTTGCCAGAAGCAAAAGAGAAAGCGTTACGCCAGCGGTAGGAGCCGCCGGGGACAAATGCCCAACCGCATGCCCTTGAGCGTCTTCATGCTCAATTTGGCCTGTAGCCCCCATGGAATGTCCGAGAGAAGCTATCTTTTCATGAGCGGCTAACTGCTTAATCAGCCAAGCTTTGAACTTTTGGAGCATATTGAGAAGCGCTTGCCTTAGTATGCGTTGGTATTGACCATTCAACTACCTTCTATGTATGACGCATTTTTTGACACACCGATTTTTGTCGTTACCACCGAGCGTAGTTGCGTAAGCTGTTCGGCTGACCGAGCCTCTGTGAGAAGCCGCGCGTCATTTCCAGGCGAAGCGGTAGCTACCGAGGCGCCGTAGTGCTCCAACGCACGCTCATGATTTCCCATAACGCTTGACGCACGGCCAAGGCTGTTGTGTACGCCAGATACAAGTACTTGGCTGATCAAGGTTTTGGTACAACCCCATTCTTTTGCTAGCGCAATATATTCTCGCGCTTCAGCGTCTGTGCCAGTTTGCAGACGACCTGCAGCTGCTAGAAGAGCCAATTTGGCCCGCTGCGGATGATTTTGGATAGTTTCGCGCTGCAGACCTGCCAGTGCCGCCCAGTCGCCAAAATGCCACTGCGTGCGGCTGCGTTCAAAAAGCGATTCATCAAAAACTACGGAGGTCGATGATTCGCGAAAGGCAATGTCTTGTGCCTCATTAGCTTTATCTGCGGCGCCTGCGTCTTGCGGCTTTCCGCCCAATAAAAAGATGAGCCAATTTCGAAACTTCGTTAGCATTTGCATAGCCTGTTAAGCGCGATCGCGCAGGAGCAAGTCTTTGATTAACTCAATTTGAGATTCTGCGCGCAGCATCTCGTCTTGAATGAATTGCTGGCGGTTGTTGCTGGTCTCTTGCGCTTGCAACAATAAGTCGTGCGCCGCTTGCAGCTCTGCAAGACGGGCGAGCGCATCGGCTTTCGCGGCGGCTTCGAGATCTCGTTGTTTTTCGGCGTCTGCCTTGGCCTGAGCTTCGGCGGCTCGCGCGGCGGCGAGCGCATCTCTTTCTTGAGCCAGGGTGTCCCTCTGTGAATAGGCTTGAGCTCTTGCGGCGGACTCAGCATCACGTTGGTTTAGCGCCCCTATCTTGGCCTGGGCCTCGGCATCACGCGCAACGGCTAGTGCGTCTCTTTCTTGAGCCAGAGCATCGCGCTGCGCCAATGCCTGCGCTTTTGAGGCGGCCTCGAAGTCGCGCTGGTGCAGTGCTTCTGCCTTGGCTTGGGCCTCCGCGTCACGGGCGGCAGCGAGCGCGTCTCGCTCTTGCGCCAGAGCATCACGCTGCGCCAGTGCCTGTGCTTTTGATGCGGCTTCGGCGTCGCGCTGGCTTAGCGCATCTGCCTTGGCCTGAGCCTCCGCGTCACGGGCGGCGGCAAGCGCGTCTCTTTCTTGCGCAAGAGCATCACGCTGCGCTTGTGCCTGTGCTTTTGAGGTGGCTTCGGCGTCGCGCTGCGCCAAAGCCTGGACCTTAGCGTGTGCTTCGGCGTCACGGGCGCCAGCGAGTGCGTCTCTTTCTTGCGCCAGGGCATCGCGCTGTGAAACTGCTTGAACTCTTGCAGCGGACTCAGCATCACGTTGCTTTAGCGCTTCTGCTTTGGCCTGGGCTTCGGCATCACGCGCAGCCGACAGCACGTTCTTTTCTTGCGCCAAAGCATTACGCTGCTCCAGTGCCTGTGTTTTTGCTGCGGCTTCGGCATCGCGCTGCGCCAATGCCTGTGCTTTTGCAGCAGCCTCCGCATCCCGCGCCAGCACCAGCACATTTTTCTCCTTGGCCAACACACTGCGCTGGGCTAGGGCCTCGTTTTTGGCCTTGGCTTCGGCGTCGCGCGCTTCCGCCAAGGACTGCACTTCTGCGGCCAAAGACCGCAGTTGATTGGCCTGCGCATTGTGGGCGGTGGCCAGTTGCAGCGCTTGCTGGCGGGCGGCGGCAAGCGCGCGGTCCAGGCTGCGCAGGTAAACGCCGTGCACCACCTCGGGGTGCCTGGATTCCAGCGTGGCTGCCAATACAAAGCCCAAAGCCGCCAGGCGCTCGGTGGCGTCTTGCGCCGGCTCAACGCCTTTGGGCGGTGTTTTAGCTTGGCGCAGCACCAGCACGTGGGTCTGGGCCAAGGTGGCGGTGGCGCCTTGCCAAAACTCGGGGCCACAAAAAAAGTCGACCACCAGCCACAGCTTGGGCGCTTGGCGCAGGGCGGCATGTGCTGGCTCGGCCAACAGGGCGTCCAGACTGCGGGCCTTCATGTCAGCGGGAGCCAAGACTTTCAGCTGGGGCCAGAGCTTTTGCAATGCTTTGGGCGCGACCAGTCCCGACTCATCGGGATTGGACGCGGTGTGCCATGTGGCCGCTTGTCCATCCACGGCGGCGAGCACCGCGTCGCTGACCAAGCGGTTGCTGCCCTGCGCCGCCCATTCGGTGGCCCAGGCCATACGCTGGGGCTGGGCGTCCACTACCAAGCTGGCCGCTACCGGCCACTGGCGCCAGACATGCAGCAGGCCTTGGCCCGCGCCAGCGCCCAGATGCACCACGGCACCAGGGGCACAAAGCGCCCGCGCAGTGGCCAGCACGCTGTGCGCGACTGCAGCAGCCGCGTCCATAGAAGCAGAGGACAGCAGCTTCATTTCTTACGACCCTTGCGTGCGGTTGCTGCAGTGGGCGCAGCCCGGGACGCCGGTGCTCGTGCGGCGCGCTTGGGTGCAACTGCTGCGACTTGGGTAGCGACTTGGGTAGCGACTTGGGTGGCGGCTGGGGTGGCTGCGGTGGGCGGCGTGGCACGCACCGAGCGCTTGCGGGCTGGCCTCGCTGAGGCGATAGCCTGTGCAGGCAGGCTTTTGGCACGGGTCTGCGGGCCGATCTTTTGCAGGCCCGTGACGTCCAGACGCTCACGCACAAAGCTACGCAGGGTGTTGGCCAAGGCCATCCAATCATTGAGCGGGCGGGACAAGCGCTGGGCACCGGTTTGCAGGTCGGCCAGCAAGCCGGGCAACTGGTCGGCCAGCAAGAGCACCAAGCTGCGGTCGTTGGTGCTAAGCGCGACCCAGTCCTTGAGGTTCATGGAACCAGGAAACACAAACACCAGGTCCAAACGGTCGCCAGCCGGGTCTTGCACATTGGGGGCCCAGTTGTCAAACAGGGGCGGCGTCCCCTTAAAAAACTCCAGTCGGGCGGTTTGGCCAAACTCGCCCTTGGGGCCAAGATTGCAGCCCAAGCGAAACTCCAGTGCAGCAAAGCGCTTTTGCGCCAGGGTGAGCTGTTCAGCGCACAAAACCAGGTATTCGCGCCCGGCCAGCACGCGGTTGGCCTGCAGGCGCAGCGTGTCTATGCGCACCGCCAGGGGCTGGCGCTGCAGCGCAGGCCGCGTGGCGCGGGCCGCCTCCACCCAATCTTGAGCTACGGTTGCGCCTTCTGGCCACGGGCCTTTGGCCTGCTTGAGGCCTTCAGTAAGCAACTTTGGCAGGCCGTGAAGCAAATCCCAGTCGCTAGTGCTGATCTCTTTAAGCGCGTTACTCGCCGCCGGGTCCACCGTGGCCGTCCACTGGCTGGCGCCAGCAGATGCGCGGGGCCAACGCGTCAGTGGGCCAGGCGCACCGGGACCGCGGCTGAAGGTAAATGCCAATGTGCCCTGGTGCAGGAGGGCGGTAAATTCAAGCACGTCCCACACCTTGCCCGCCACCGCCACCTGCGTTGCTTGGCAGCGCAGTTGCGTGCCGCCAGGGCTTGGCACCACCATGGTTTGCACCGACTCCCAGTCAATGCCATCGGGCTCGCGCAGCACCAAGCGGCTAAAACGCCGGGCTGCTTGGGCAGCGATCGTTTCAAGGTCTTTGCTGCGCAGGTAGCAGCGCTCCAGCTCTTCTTGCACCTGCTGCAACTGGCCGAGCAAATAGGCATATTCCTCTTTGGCCGCCACTGCCTGGGCGAGGCCTTCCTCGTGCGCCGCAGCCATCAAGTTGCGCTGATGCACTACGGTCGCAATCTCTTCCAAAGCGTCTTGCTTAGCCTGAATTTCGTCGTCCAACTGGGCGCTCATGGTTTCCACTTGTCCTGCCAGTTCGGTGGCTCTCTCAAGTGCCGTCAATTTCGCCAACGCCTCTGCTTCGCGCTCTTCGGACGCATCTTCGAGTTGCTGCTTCAGGGTTTGGACTTGCTCCAACGTTTCTTCACTCGCCTGCGCCTGAGCCTCAAGTTCGGCCGCCAAGGCTTGGCACTGCTGCTCCAAAACTTCAAACCGCGCACGCTCCTCCAGCCGCGTTGCGGCAACGAGGTTTCTCGCGTGCACCAGGGTGTCGACCTCCTGCAGGGCCGCGCCCATAGCTTGGGCAAGGGCGTCGCGCTCCGTGGTCAGTGTCTGGTAGTTCTGGCTTAGGGTTTCTAACTGTTCTAGCGCCTTTACCTTGTCTTGGGCCTCGGCATCGCGGGCAATGGCAAGCAGATTGCGCGCGTGAACCACAGCGTCTATCTCTTCTTGCTGCTCTAGCTTGGCCTCAAGTTCGGTGTTACGTAAGTAATAGCGCTCCAGCTCCTCTTGCACCTGGTGCAATTGCTCCAAAATAAGTTCGCCTTCGTCTTCGGCGTCCTTGAGGAGAGCGGTGAGCTGCGCCACATCTGCCGCCTGGCGCTTTAACTCAGGCAGCCGATAAGCGTGGCCCACGGTAGTTATCAGGCTTTGCAACGGCGTTTGCACGGCATCGGCGACAGCGCTTGGATGAACCAGCGACAGTGCGACCGACGCCACTTCATGCTGCAGGCTGATGGCTTGGGGATAGGTTTGGCACAGCTGCGCGGCATAGTGCCTCAACAGCGCGGTGGCGGAGTCTGTGTCATGGCGAGCTACCGCGGCCTTGGCATCTGCGGACGGGCTACGCAGAGCGTTGAGTTTGCGCGCCCAGGCTGCTTTGAGGGAATCTACCAGTTCGGCACCGGCCAGCGGCGCGTCGGACAAAAGCAACACACAGCGCTTAGGGTGGTGCAGCGCAAAGTGCAACATGGTTTGGTGGGCCTGTTGCCACTCGTCCAAGAGACCGTCCACCGAAAGGGCTTGCAGTTTGGCATCGGGCGCAGCGGCAAGCTGGGCAAAGCGCTCTGCCAAATACTGCTCGGGCGAAGTGGCCATCAAGACAAAGTGAACGCTGGGGTCGAGTTCCAGCCAAAAGTCCAACAGTCCGAGGCTCTTGGCCTCGGCCCAGCCCCAGACTTTGGTGTCGATATTGGCCAAGAACAAGTCGTTGGCCAGTTGCTCCCACAAGCGACCGATCGTCGCGGTAGCCGGTGCCAAAGCCGGTGCGGCCTCGTCGCCATCTTCGGCTGGGTCCGACTGCCTTTGCTCCAGCGCTTGGTACACGCGCTCGTGCCAGGTGCTGAAGTTGATGTGTGCGTCGCGCTCCAGGCCGCGCGCAGGGGCCATGCCAGCGGCTTCCAACGCCGCACTTGCGGCTGCGATGGCGCTGGGGCTCTTTCCGGTAATGCAAAGAGAAATCATAAAAACGAGAAAAATTATCGCCGCTTTGGGGGGCTCGAT
This sequence comes from Rhodoferax sp., assembly GCA_029865675.1. Lineage (GTDB taxonomy): Bacteria > Pseudomonadota > Gammaproteobacteria > Burkholderiales > Burkholderiaceae_C > Allorhodoferax. The sequence goes on along the minus strand of JARXAU010000221.1, from coordinate 5,713 downwards.
TAAAAAAGTTGCAAAGGCTTAGGTGCGCTTGCCGCCCCTTAATCCTTCATCGCACGCGCAAACTGATCCGACAAGGGCTTGAGGACGTAACTCACAAACGAGCGCTCACCCGACTTGATAACCACGTCCACCGGCATCCCTGGCTGAAGTTTAAGTTCGCCAAGCAGCTTGCGACCTTCTTCGGTGGTCTGGATTTGACCCAGGTAAAACTCAGGCTCAGACGGTGTAGTGCCCGCTTGCTTGTCGGCACCCACTACGGCGACTCGCCCGGGAATAACCGGCGTGGTGGTTTGGTTAAAGGCCACAAAGCGCATGTCGGCCAGCATGCCGACATTCACCTTGTCAATTAGGGTGGGGGGAATTTGGACGTCCACGGCAAGGGTTTCGTTCTTGGGAACAATTTCCATCAGCACCTGCCCGCCAGTGATCACACCACTTGCGGTAAACACCTTAAGCTGCACCACCGTGCCGCTGGCTGGCGCCCGGACCACGGCAGCGTCTTGGTCAAACTTCACCGAGTCCATTTTTCCTGACACAGCGTCGCGGGTTTTTTGAATCTCTTGCAGCTGCGTGTCCACGTCTTTCAAAAACTGGGTACGCACTTGGCTGATTTGCACCCGTGCGCGCGAGATTTCCGCCTGGGTGTTCACGATGCCCGAATCCACCTCAATTTTCGCGCGCGCCGCTTGGTTGGCCTGGTTTTGCGGCACGAAGCCGTCGTTGGCCAATTGCAGGGAGCTGCTGCGCTCCTGCTCCAGCGTTTTAGCCTGTTCTTGGCGCAGCCTCAACACCCCGCTCAAGCCCGCAATCTGCTCGTTAAAGCTCGCCACCTGGGCCGCAAAGTCGGCCTTGCGGGAGTTAAAAAGCTGCTCCTGGAGCTTTTTCGCCTCAGAAACCCGGCTGTCCTGGCGGCTGAAGCGCTTGTTCAGTTCTTCCGCCCACACAATACCGGCCACCCCGTCGCGCTCCGATTTGAGACGCGACTCCGAGGCCAGAAGGTTGATGTACTGCAGCTCCACGCTGGTCATCTCCGCGTCGCTCTTAAGTGGGTTGACCCTGAGCAGCACCTGGCCCGCGCTAACCTCGTCGCCCTCTCGGACCAAGATTTCTTGCACCACGCCGCCCGATGGATGCTGCACCGCCTTTCGGTTGCCCATGACCACCACGCTGCCTTTCACCGACACGCCGGCATCCAAGGGCGCCATCGTCGCCCAGGCCGCAAACAGGCAAAAGAACAGCAAAAACACCTGGGTGGCGCGTTTGCGTATATTGGACTCTTCGACTGCTACCGGGGCGAGTGTGCGCTGCTTGAGCTTGTCAGGGTCATAAGGGTTCCAGCCGCTGATCCAGCCGCCTAAAAATGCGTCTATTTTTGCCATCCAGCCCATGGAGGGCGCGCTTGATTGGGCACTGGGGTTCATGCTGCGACACCTGTTTGTAAATGGGGCTGCGACGCCGCTGCGGTACTAGCGGCCGGTACGGCAACCAGCGGCACGCCGCCCCCGCCCGCTTGCATTTTGCGCACTGCCTCCAGCACACCTTTGGCGGGACCAAATGCCACCTGGCGACCCGCCTGCAACACCAGCATCAGGTCGACCGCACCCACCAAACGGGGCCGGTGAGTGGTGATCACCACCGTAGAGCCCATGGCTTTGAGCTGCTCTATGGCATGCACCAGCGCGTTCTCGCCCGCGTCGTCCAGGTTGGAATTGGGCTCGTCCATCACCACGTATTTGGGCGCGCCATACAAAGCGCGCGCAATGGCAATACGTTGGCGCTGGCCGCCCGAAGGCGCAAAGCCGGTAGGCCCCAGGAGCGTGTCATAGCCTTGCGGAAAACCCAGTATGGCCGAGTGCACGCCCACGAGTTCTGCCGCTTGTACTACCTTGTCAGCGTCCACCGCACCCATGCGGCAAATGTTTTGCGCCACGGTTCCGTCAAAAAACTCAATCTCTTGCGGCACGTAGCCAAGGTGGGGGCCGACCTCCTCGTGGCTCCAATCGGACAGCTCCACCCCTTCCAAGCGTACCGAGCCCGAGGCTGGTTTCCAAACCCCCAGCAGCAGCTTGACTAAAGAGCTTTTGCCGGCGGCACTGGGCCCGACAACGGCTAGCACCTGCCCCGGCGAGAGGGAAAAGTTCAGCCCCGCGAGTACCGGCTTGTTCGATCCTGGTGGCACACCCATCAGGTCGGACACCACCAGGCTGCCTTTGGGCGGTGGTAGCTTCATTTTCTCGCCCGCACCCTCGTCGTCAATCAGAAGCGCGTTGACGCGGTCATAGGCTTGGCGAGCCGTCGCGATCTTGCGCCAATGGGCCAGCAGTTGATTCATCGGAGCCATGGCTTTGCTGACCAGCATGCTCGCCACAATAACCATACCGCCGGTGATATGCCCTTCCATGGCCAAGTAGACGCCCAAGCCAATTTGCAGCGATGGCATGGCTTTTGTCAAAAAGCCTGTAAAGCCGCCCATGAGCCCACTGGCCTCGCTGGCATACACCTGTTTGGTCAAAAACTGGCTGTGCTGCGCATACCAGCGGTCGCGCACCGCACCCAGCATGCCCATAGCCAAGGTGGTCTCGGCCTGGCGCAGGCTCTCGGCCGCCACCCGATTGGCTTGGGTTTGGGCCTCTTGGGCTTCACGCAATATGGGGCCAGACACCTTGAGCGTGGCGTAGGTCATCACCAACATCAACACCGACGCCAGCAGGGCAAACAAGGCCAAATAAGGGTGAAAAATCCAGCCAATAAAGATAAACACCACCGCAAACGGCGCTTGGATGATGGCCAATACCGGCGCACCAGTCAGAAATTGGCGAATGTCAAACAAGTCGCCCAAGAGCTCATAGACGTCCACGTTTTTGCGCTGCGCATAGCGTCTGAAAGACGCATCAAACACGTCCGGGGCCAAGTCCCAATCAATGCGCAAAGACAAACGCACCATCAGCCGCTGGCGTACCCACTCCAGGGACATCCAAAACACATACACACCCACAATCACCGTGGTCAGCGACACCAGTGTTACCCCGCTGCGGCTGGTAAGCACGCGGTCATACACATTGAGCATGTAGATCATCGGTGCGATGCTGAGTGCTTCAATCACATAGGTGATCAGCACCATCAGTACAAAAGTCTGTTTGCACTGCGCCAACAGCGTGCCCAAGGGCGTTTCGCGCTTTGCGTTGAGCAACAACAAGGCCCCTTCGGTGGCGGCCTTTTGGTTGAGCGGGTTGATCATTGACATCTTTTATTTTTCCCTGAAAGTCCACGGCAAACGTGCTTTTTCCCCATCCCTCGCGAGTGCAAAAGGGGCACGACCTGCGTCCGCCCCTTTTGTCACCCCAACACCGCGACGGTCGCCAGTTTATAATGGTGGGTTGAGCTGCAGTTCCCGGAAGTGCTCCAGACCCAGCGTCAAATCGGTGCCGTGAACGTCGGCAACATAAACCTTGTCGATACCCATGTCGGACAACTCCGCCGCCTTGTCTTCGATGATCGAGGCCAAAGCAGCTTCCTGTTCACTGGTCAACAGCAAGCCGGTGCTCACCGCATCGCCATTTGCGCCGATGACCAAATCTTGCGTTTGATTGTCGATCAAACTAGTGAACAGATCATTCAATGCTTTTGCGTCCACGTCGCCCAGGTCAATGTACGCAACATCCCCCGCCACCTCCACTTGGTCGGCACCAATGTCCGCCAGCTGCGCCAGCGTGGTCGCCACGTGGCCCTCTGTGTCGGCAGTGGCGTCCACTTTGATGGTGGAGGCCGCGTCGGCGGTAAACAATCCCGCGTCAAGGAGGGCTTTGACCATGGAGTCGGAGACGGTGAAGTCCGCGCTTTGATTGACCACCACGCCCGCAACCAAGTCGTACTCGCCGGCGTCGTCCGATGTCAAGCCCATCAACAACTCCACCAGACCCTGATCGCCACTCAAGGCAATTGCTGTGCCGTCTGCGAACTGCACGGAGTCCACGCCAGTTTCAATGTTGAGGTTCACTACGTCAGCCAACACTGCGGCTTTCGAGCCCAGTACCAAGTCTTCAGAAGTGATGCGCAGCAAAATGTCGTCTTGGCTGTTAAACACCAATCCGGCATCGAACGCGACCCTTGATTCAGCCGCACTGATATGCGCGGTGAAGTCACCCGCAGTGCCGTCATTGCCCACCACGTCGATAACGTCCACGCCGAGTCCGACGAGCTTGCTCAAGGTCAGGCCACCGATGTTGTCTTCAGCGCCCAAGCTCGAGGCAAGGTGCGAGCCGTTTCCGTTTCCGTTGTCGGCGTATGCCCCCGATTCCAGCTTCACGTCTAGGGTGATGGTGTCGCCCGCAGCAAAGCTCAGTCCGGCATCGCTCATGCCCAGCGCATCTGCGCTGTCAATGTGCAATTGCACATTACCGGCGCTGGTGGCGCTGCCGCCGATGTCAATCACGTCCACGCCCAAGGCACCCAAAGCGCTCAGGCTCAGGCCATGCGACATGCCGCTGACAGCGCTGTCCAGGCTGCCCACGAGGTAAGAACCGGAACCGGTTCCGTTGTACGCGGACGCATCCCCATCCGCCGCCGCAAGCTCAACGGCTGTCGCATCCAGCGTAATCGTGTCGCCCGTAGCGAAGCTCAGTTCAGCACGGCTCATGCCCAGCGCATCTGCGCTGTCAATGTGCAGTTGCACATTACCGGCGCTGGTGGCGCTGCCGCCGATGTCAATCACGTCCACGCCCAAGGCACCCAAAGCGCTCAAGCTCAAGCCATGCGGCATGCTGCTGACAGCCGTCGCCAGACTGCCCTTGACGTAAGAGGCAGAACTGGTTCCGTCGTACGCGAACGAATCCCGATACGCCGTCGCAAACTCATCGGCCGTGGCATCCAGCGTAATCGTGTCGCCCGCAGCGAAGCTCAGTTCAGCACGGCTCATGGCCAGCGTATCTGCACTGTCAATGTGCAATTGCACATTGCCGGCGCTGGTGGCGCTGCCGCCGATGTCAATCACGTCCACGCCCAAGGTACCCAAAGCGCTCAGGCTCAGGCCATGCGACATGCCGCCGACAGCGCTGTCCAAGCTGCCGACGAGGTATGAGCCGGAACTGGTTCCGTTGTACGCGGACGCAACTCCATCCGCCGCCGCAAGCTCAACGGCTGTCGCATCCAGAGTGATCGTGTCGCCTTGGGCAAAACGCATATCGTTGATGCTCATGGCTTTGGCAGCGGCGCTGTCAATATGCAAGGGGGCGTTGGTTGCACTGCCGTCGATGTCCATCACGTCCACGCCCAAGGCACCTAAGTTCTTGAGGTTCAGCCCGCTGAGGCCGCCTGCGTCGCTGATTGCGCTGCTAGTTACATCCACCGTTACATTGTCATCATCACTGTAAAAGGTGTTGGCGCTATGAAGTGCCTGTGCGTTAGCGAGAGAAATTACTGCAGTTTGCGCAGCCCCAGTGATGGTGACGGTAGCCGTCTGATCCACCGTGCCGCCCTTGCCGTCGCTAATGGTGTACTCGACGGTAATCGTCCGGGTGACGCCCGCAGCCAAGCTGTTGAACGTCGCGTTGGTGGGGTCTACCGTCAGCACCCCTGCGTTAAGGGTCAGGCCTGCCGGGATGCCGTCTACGCTAGCACCATTCACTTTGTAGTTCACGCCACTGACCGCTAAGCTTGCGGTCTCACCGGCATCGACGTCACCAGCACCACTCAACAGGTCTAGCGTGTAGCTGGC
>JARXAU010000113.1 GCA_029865675.1 Rhodoferax sp. | reverse complement strand
GCCTGGGCCTGAACCAGACCTACCGCGAGTTGCAGGATCTGTCCTTTCGGCATCTGCTGCCTTGGCGTTATGGTGTGTTGTCCAAGGCGGTCGAGAAGGCCCGTAGCCGAAGGCGGGACCTACTCAAAAAGGTAAAAGCCGAGATGGAGGCGACCTTTAGCGTTCATGGCATGCCGGTGCGCATTGCTGGTAGGGAAAAGTCTCTGTATTCAATTTACCGCAAGATGCAGGATAAGCACCTGAGCTTTGCCCAGGTGACCGACGTGTATGGCTTTAGGGTGCTTGTTCCGGACACTACCGACTGTTACACCGCTTTAGGCCTGCTGCACCAACTCTACAAGCCCGTACCCGGAAGGTTCAAGGACCATATCGCGATTCCAAAGGTCAATGGCTACCAGTCGCTGCACACCACCTTGGTGGGACCCGCTGGCATCAACGTGGAGTTCCAAATGCGCACCGAGGCCATGCACCTGGTCGCGGAGTCGGGCGTCGCGGCGCATTGGCTCTACAAGGTCAACGCGGGCGACGATCAGCCCAATGGCCGCCTTGGAACCCAGTGGTTGCAGTCCTTACTCGACATTCAAGACGAAACCCGCGACGCCGCTGAGTTTTGGGAAAACGTCAAGGTGGATCTGTTTCCTGACGCGGTGTATGTGTTTACGCCCAAAAGCCAGATCATGGCCCTGCCGCGCGGTGCCACTGCAGTCGATTTCGCTTACGCCATCCACAGCAACGTGGGGGACCGCACCACGGCTGCTCGTATTAATGGCGAGCAGGTAGCGCTACGCACTGAGCTGAAAAACGGCGACGTGGTGGAAATCGTGACAGCTCCGTCGGCCACACCCAACCCCGCGTGGCTGGGCTTTGTGCGTACCGGTCGGGCGCGCTCCAAGATCCGCCATCATCTCAAAACCATGCAGCTCACAGAGTCGGAAGAGCTAGGCCACAAGCTGTTGGCCCAGGCTCTTCGGGCCGAAGGCATCGAGAGCTTTCCTGACAGCCAGGCGCACGCGCCTACTTGGGACAAGCTGCTGCGCTTCACCGGCAGTAAGAACCAACATGAGTTGCTGACTGATATCGGCCTAGGCAAGCGTATTGCCAACATCGTAGCCAAACGCTTGGTACTGCTGCTAGGCGACGCCGGTGAACGACCCGATGCGCTTCTGCTCACTCGCGAGCGTTTTGGCCCCGGCAACGGCCATGGTATGGGTACGATTGCGCTGGACGGAAGCGCAGCCGCTTCTGTCAAATTCGCGGTGTGCTGCCGACCGATTCCGGGTGATCCCATCCTAGGTTATCTGGGGCGCGGCGAGGGGCTGGTAGTGCATGTGACCCATTGCCCGGTTGCCGCGCGGCTAAAGCACAAGGATGGCGAACGGTTCATGGGCGTAGAGTGGGCGGATGAGCCGACGCGGCTGTTTGAAGTAGATTTGGCCGTTACCGTAGCCAACGGCAAAGGTGTCATGGCCAAAGTAGCGGCTGCCCTGGCGGCGGCGGAGGCCGATATTGTGCACATCGAAATGGCGCCCGACAGCCCGCAAGACGTGAAGGAACTTCATTTCGTGGTGGCCGTACGCGACCGCTCGCATTTGGACTCTGTGCTGGGCAAGCTGCAGCGCTCGCCGGTAGTCATGCGTGCACAGCGCAGCAAAAAAGCGGGCTAACGGCTCGCTGGCCTATGCCGCGCTGGCCAATGGATACTGGACAGCGAGCACTTCAATGGCTGTCACACCTTGGGAACTTGCCAGGCTCAGCACGTCACCGACACGCGCTCTAAGCAAAGTACGAGCGATAGGCGAGACCCAGCTTACTTCTCCCAAGGCGCTGTTGGCCTCGTCGATACCCACAATCTTGATGGTGTGCTCGTTGCCGCTGCCGTTCGCATAAGTCACCGTGGCGCCAAAAAAGATTTGTTCATTGCCCCACTGCACGCTGGGCTCGGTGACAACGGCGATCTCCAGCCGCTGGGTCAAGAAGCGGATGCGCCGGTCAATTTCGCGCAGCCGCTTCTTTCCGTAGATGTAGTCGCCATTTTCTGAGCGGTCGCCGTTGCTTGCGGCCCAATGCACAATCTCTACGACCTTCGGGCGCTCCACATCAATCAGCGCCAAAAGCTCGGCGCGCAGCGTCGCGTATCCAACCGGCGTGATGTAGTTTTTGGCTTCGGAGGGCAAGGCAGGCAGCGCAACTTCATCGTCGCCTGCGTCGTCGCTTTCCTTGGTAAACGCTTTGCTCATGCCCTGGCCTTATGAGTGGGCTCGCCGCTAACGCTATCTGCCACCCAGCACCACAGTCGCCATGGTTTGTGGCTGCAGCGTGCGGCGCAAAGCCTGGCGCACTTGCTCGGTCGTGATTTTTTGCACCTGCTCGGTCCAGGTTGTCAAATAGTCCAGCGGCAAATCATTCCAGGCGATGTTGGCCACGTTGTCTAGGAGCTTGCGGTTGGTGTCAACGCGCAGGGCAAAGCCGCCAATCAAGTTGTCCTTCGCCGCCTGCAACTCGGCGGCAGTGGGGCCGTCCGCCACGAAGCTCCTAAGCACCTCACGCAGCAAGTCCAAGGCTTGCTGTGCTTGGTCAGGCCGAGTTTGTAAGCTCACGGTAAAAGCCCCAGCATGCAAGCCAGGGGAAAATCCGCTAGAAATTCCGTATGTCAGGCCGCGCTTTTGCCGCACCTCTTCCGTGAGCCGCGAGACAAAACCTCCACCGCCCAAAATGTGGTTCCCCACCAGCAATGCAAAAAAGTCAGGCGAACTGCGTTTGATGCCAGGTTGCCCCACCAGTACATGCGCTTGGGCGGAGTCAAAAGCAAGAGTTTGTTCCGATGCGACCGTCAAAGGCTGCACCTCTGGGACTTGCGGCAACGGCGGACAGTCACCCGAAGGCAGGCGCGAGAGCAAGGCGCCCACCAAAGCGTCGGCTTGTGCGCGGTCAACCGCGCCTACCAGGCTAATTCGCGCGTAGCAGGGGCGCACGGCTTGGGCGTGCAAGGCTTGCATGTCGGCGCTGCTGATCGCGAGCAAATCTACCTCTGTAGTTTCTCGGCCATAGGGATGGTCGCCGTACACCGCCGCGTTGTAAGCACGCGCGGCTGCGCTTGCGGGGCGGGTGTTGGCCTCTTTGATACTGGCAATTACCTTAGGCCGGTCGCGCAACCAGACCGCTTCGGGAAACGCGGGTTCTCCAAGCTGGCGCGCCGCCAGGGCGACGGATTGAGCCAAAACGTCTGGGTAAGTCAGGGTGCGCAGGGCAAAGGTCAGTCGGTCGTTGCCCGCTGCTGCAGACATGGAGGCGCCCAGATCGGCCCATGCTTCGCCGAGCGCATTTTCATCGATGGCCGCTTGCGTGGCGGTGGCCTTCAGGCCATTGCGTGTAGCCGACGCCATCATGGAGGCCAAGCCTGTTTTGCCTAGAGGACTGCGTCGTTCCCCCGCATCAAAGTCAAGTTGTACGTCCAACATAGCGATGCCCGGGCTTTGCACCAAAAAGACCTGGGCGCCGTTGCTGTGTGTCCAATGCTCAATGGGGAGTGCAGCCCAACTGCAACTGGCACAAGCCAGCGAAAACAAAAAGCCCAGACGCGGGATGGACAGGAAGATCTGAATACGCATGTGTGTTCGCCCCAGTCAATGACGCGCAGCAGGTACGCGTGGGCGCGTTTTGCGCAAGGGGTCCGGGAGCTGCGGCAGCAAGGTCGCCACGGTGAGTTCGTCGTCACCAAAGTACTTAGCCGCAACCTCCTGCACCTGCGCGGGTGTTACTTGGCGCAAGCGTGCCAGCATTTGTGTGTCAAAGTTAAGTGGCAAACCGACAGACCAATGAACGCCCAGTATGCGCGCTTGGTTGAACACGCTATCCTGCTGATAGACCTCAGAAGCGGTCCATTGGTTGACTACGCGCTTTAGCTCGGCGCTTGAAATTCCCTCGTCCGCCACCCGTTTAACCTGGGCGCGCAGCGCAACTTCGAGCGCCGCGCTGCTTTTGCCCTTGCTTGGCACCCCAGACAGCATAAAGGTGACCGGCCCGCGAGCAGTGGCACCGTAATGCGCACTTGCACTGTCAGCTAGATGGTCTTGCGGCTGAGTCAGAGCGCGGTCTAAGCGCGCGCCCTCATAGCCATCGAGCACCGCAGAGAGCACGGTCAGCGCCAAAGCGTCTTGCGCTTGCGCGTCCCAAAGTTCGCCATCGGAGCTGGCCCGAATGCCAGGCACCTTGAAAGCCAGCGCCACATAGGACTGCTCGGCAGGTGCCTTAAAGGCAAGCCGACGCTCGCCACTTTGCGCGGGTTCGGTGCGAGGCTTGCGCGCTGGCAACTCCGCATTGGCAATGCCGCCGTAATACTTTTCTGCGAGCAGCCGCACCGATTCGGGCTCTACATCACCAGCGACGATGAGCGCAGCGTTGTTCGGCTTGTACCAGCGACGGAAAAAGCTACGCGCGTCGTCGGGCACCAAGGCCTCAAGGTCGCTCATCCAACCCACTACGGGTCTGCGATAGGGGGAGGCTTGGTAAGCGGTGGCCGTCATCGCTTCAAACAGGCGGGCGTGCGGATTGTCTTCAGTACGCATACGCCGCTCTTCCTTAACGACCTCAAGTTCTCTGCGAAAGTCTTCGTCGCTCCATTGGCTGTTGGCAAAGCGGTCTGATTCCAGGGCCATGACGTCGGCCAGCCTCGCTACCGGAATCTGTTGGTAGTAACCGGTGTAATCTTTGCTCGTGAAAGCGTTTTCCCTGCCACCCATCGCAGCGACGCGGCGCGAAAACTCTCCCGCTTTCACGGTCGGAGTCCCTTTGAACATCATGTGCTCCAGTACATGCGCCACGCCAGAGCTTCCATCGACTTCGTCCATGGAGCCCACCCGAACCCACAGCATGTGCACCGCAGTGGGCGCCCGGTGATCGGGCTTGACAATAAGCGTCATGCCGTTGCTTAACGTGAATTCTCGGCTCTCCTGCGGCGCGGCCAGCGCGGAACTACACGACGCCGCTCCGACCACAATCAAGGCACACCATCGCCGCAATTGGCGCAAAATTGGCGATCGCGAACTAAGAAAACTAGACAGGGTAAGTTTCAGGTGTTTCATACAATGAACCATTCTAAGAACGTAGGCTATGTTCAGCTTTTTTAAAAAAAATCTCCTTCCAACGAGCACCCCGGCTAAGGACGCTCGTCTGGAAGATACCAGGGCCCTTGACAGCGCGCTCCCGCCCAACGAGGCGAAAAACATACTGCCGGCTTCGGGAATGGAAGCACGGCAAGGATGGCTCGCCAGACTTAAAGCAGGACTCGGGAAGACGGCAGCGGGTCTGTCTTCAGTGTTTATTGGCACGCGCATCGATGAAGCGCTTTTTGAAGACTTGGAAAGCGCGCTTCTTATGTCTGATGCCGGTGTCCACGCTACCGAGTACCTGCTTAAAGAGCTGCGGCGCCAAGCGAAAGAAGCCAAAGCGACGACACCTCGTGAACTGAAAAACCTCTTAGTCGACGGCTTGTGCAAACTGCTGCTGCCGCTGGAGAAGCCGCTGAGGCTGGACTCAGAATCGACCACCGTGATCATGGTGACAGGTGTAAATGGTGCAGGAAAAACGACGTCAATCGGCAAGCTGACGCACAGATTAGCCGATCAAGGCGCCACTGTGCTGCTCGCCGCAGCCGACACGTTTCGCGCTGCCGCGCGCGAGCAACTGACCGTTTGGGCTGAACGCAACACGGTGGACATCGTTAGCCAAGAAGGTGCCGATCCAGCGGCAGTCAGTTATGACGCCGTTTGCGCAGGGAAGGCGCGGAAAAAGGATGTGGTGATTATCGACACGGCTGGGCGCCTCCCAACCCAGTTGCATCTCATGGAAGAACTGAAAAAAATAAGACGCGTGGTGCAAAAGGCGGGAGATGCTTCAGGCTTGGGTGCCTGTCCGCAAGAAATTTTGTTGGTTATTGATGGCAACACCGGACAAAACGCCTTGGCCCAGGTGCGTGCTTTTGACGATGCTCTGGGTCTTACCGGCTTGGTCATTACCAAGCTAGACGGGACCGCCAAAGGCGGCGTACTTGCGGCGATTGCGCGCGACCGTCCAATTCCGGTGTACTTCATTGGCGTGGGCGAAAAGCTGGAAGAGTTAGAGACTTTCAACGCCCGTGAGTTTTCTCAGGCACTGCTTCAATGAACCTCCTTCACCCACAGACACCGCACCCCGTGCTTTCGCCTCTCAACCGTCGTTCCATGGTTCGTTGGTTGAGCGGTTGCGGCTTAGTCGGCAGTTTGATGCCATTGGGTGCACAAGTGGTCCAACCGCTGTGGACGCGTACCCTGGAGCAAGCGCGCGGCCAGACGGTGTATTTTCACGCTTGGGGTGGCTCACCACCGATTAACGACTACATCCAGTGGACTGCCGAGCAAGTTTCCCGGCGATTTGAGGTGAAAGTCAGCCACGTCAAAGTGCAGGACACAGCGGACGTCGTCCGGCAGGTGCGCGGTGAAGTAGCAGCCGGAAAGCAGGACGGTAGCGTAGACCTAATCTGGATAAACGGCGCAAACTTCTCCACGATGAAGCGCGAAAGCCTGCTTTACGGCCCTTTTGCGGAACAGTTGCCCTCTTTTGCATACGTCGATACAAAGGGAAAGCCCACTACCGTGCTAGATTTTGCTGAGGCGGTAGATGGCTTGGAAGCGCCCTGGGGTATGGCACAACTTACTTTCATGGCTGACAGTAAGCGAGTCGACAACCCGCCTCGCGACCTCGCTGCATGGGTTGCGTTCGCTGCCAAAAATCCTGGCCGCTTGAGCTACCCCCGGCCACCGGACTTCCATGGGACGACCTTCATCAAGCAAGTGCTGCTAGATTTGACTTCACCACACGATCGCTGGAAGTTGTACCAGCCGATGACATCCGAGGTGTTTACGAGAATAACATCTCCGCTGTGGCGCCTTCTTGATGGTCTGCATCCGACTCTTTGGCGGCGGGGAAAGCAATTTCCGAACAGCGCATCCGCGCAGCGGCAGATGATGTCGGACGGCGAACTGTTGCTGGCTATGACCTTTAACCCGAATGAAGTGGCCAACGAAATAGCAGCGAAACGACTCGCACCGACGACAATGAGTTTTCAATTTACTGGGGGCACGATAGGAAACACCCATTTTCTAGCCATCCCCATCAACGCGAGTGCCAAAGCGGCCGCGCAGGTGGTAGCCAACTTTTTACTGAGTCCGCAGGCTCAGGCTCGTAAAGCAGATATCTTGATATGGGGCGATCCAACCGTGCTGGACATTGGGCGCCTATCGCCTTCCGAACAAACAATGTTCCGTACAAACCCTCGGGCCGGCCAACTCTTAGACAACACCCCCACCCTACCAGAGCCCCACGTGTCCTGGGTCAAACCGCTTCAAAACGAGTGGGCACGACGTTATGGCGTATAGATAAAGTTGTTCGCATGCCGCTGCCATAGACGTTCGACTGGAATCAAAAGCAATAACGAAAAAACGCCCCATCAGCTGACGGGGCGTTTCCTGGTTGAATAGCCTGACGATGACCTACTTTCACACGGGTATCCGCACTATCATCGGCGCGGAGTCGTTTCACTGTCCTGTTCGGGAT
>JARXAU010000107.1 GCA_029865675.1 Rhodoferax sp. | reverse complement strand
CTTGACTCGTTTACTGAGCGAATGAAAAAGCTGGAAGAGGAACATTCAATAACTCAGGCGCAATTGAACGAGCTTGTCTCAGTGATCGAAGGAATAAAAAGCAACGCAGAGTCTCTTCCAAAAGGAATATGGGCTGGCCTTACCAAGAACCGCATGGTTTCGATTCTGAAAAAAATCGCCATATCTCCTGAGGGCAGAAAGTTTGCACTTGAAGCCGCCGAAAAATTTCTTTTGGGCACTAAGCCCTAGCCTCGTACAAGGACTTCCCACGTAGTCAAGCACCCCAGGCGTGAGTTCTTCATTGTTGACGGCTTTCTTGCACTGGCGTGACGGGGATGGTGCGATACAACGGGAACAGACTGCACATCTACAGGCGGCCTTGTTGCGCCTTGGTGGGCGCGGACCCAGATACGAACCGCTCGGCAGGGCCCCATTCCGTTCCCGTGGCCATTTCCAATCGAATGCCACAAGGGCTTAGTCGGGCTTACCTGCCGCCAGTATGACCTCTTTGCTGCGGCACTTTTACATCTTCGCAAGCCGTTTCCGCCCTTCGTTCTACAAGTCTTGACATGCGTCAGGCCGGCGCACAACGCTCTGGCGCAACATGAGCGCAGGCAAGTTCTCGCGCTCACTCGGCTACGGGGAGCAACGGCGATGCTGCCCCCGCGCCCGTTTGCCCACCCCTACCGCTTATGACCCCCCTGCCCCTGCTACGCAAATACCTTTGGTGGATCGTTTTCGGCGCCTGCTTGGCGCTGGGGGTGGGGTATTTGGGGCTGCGGTGGTGGCAGGGTACGGCGGTGGTGGGGGAACGGGTGCTTAGGCGCGACTTTGTGCAAACCGTGGTAGCCCCGGGGCGGGTGGAGAATCCGCACCGCATTGACATTGGCGCCCAGATCACCGGCACCGTGGTGCGGGTGCCTGTGCAGGAAGGGCAAGCCGTGCACGCGGGCGATGTGTTGGTGCAGCTCTCGAATGCGGAGTTACTCGCGGCGCAGCGCCAAGCGGAGATTGCGGTCGCGCAGGCGCAGGCCCGGCTGCGCCAAGTGCAAGAGGTGCAAGCCCCGCTGGCCCAGCAGGCCTTGCGCCAGGCGCAGGTGACGGCGGACTTTGCCCGCGCCACGCTGCGCCGCAACCAAGACCTGTTCGCCCAAAACTTCATAGGCGCAGCGGCGCTGGACGAATCGCGCAAGGCGCTGGACTTGGCGCTGGCCCAGCAAGGCGCCGCCCAGCAGCAACTCAACACCACCGGCACCCAAGGCAGCGACTTTGCGATTGCGCAAACCGCCGTAGCGCAAGCCCAGGCCAGTGCGGCGGCGGCGCAGGCCCGCACGCAGTACGCGCAGATTCGCGCGCCGGTGGACGGCGTGCTGATCAGCCGAAGCGTAGAGGCCGGTGACGTGGTGCAAGCGGGCAAAGCGCTGATGGCGCTGTCGCCCCACGGACGATCCCAGCTGGTGCTGGCCATTGACGAGAAAAATTTGCACCTCTTGCAAATAGGCCAGGCCGCACTGGCGTCAGCAGACGCCTACCCGCAGCAAAAGTTTGCGGCCACGCTGGTCTACATCAACCCTGGGGTGAACGCGCAATCGGGCGCGGTGGACGTGAAGCTGGATATCGCGCAGCCGCCTGCCTATTTGCAGCAAGACATGACGGTGTCTGTAGACATAGAGGTGGCACGGCGCAACGCCACCCTGCTGGTGTCCGCCACCGTGGTGCACGAGGCCGATGGCGCAAAACCGTGGGTATTAAAGGCGCAAGACGGCCACGCGGTACGCGTGCCGGTGCGTTTGGGGCTTCGCAGCAGCGGCTTTACCGAGCTGCTAGAGGGCGTGAACGAGGGCGATGTGCTGCTGCCCGCCGCCGCCGGGGTGACGGCCGGTGCACGGGTAACGGTTACCGTGAAAGAGCTTTCATGATGGAGGGCGCTGGGCGCCTTGGTGAATTGTTGGTGCTGCTGCGCGCCAAGCCGCGCGCAACCGTTGTGGTGCCCGCCCCATGTTGACCTTTTGGCTGCCTTTTGAATGGATTGTGTCCTTGCGCTTTTTGCGCGAGGGGCGTTTGCAAACCCTGTTCATCATCACCGGCGTGTCCATTGGGGTGGCGGTGATCGTGTTTATGTCGGCGCTGATGGCGGGTTTGCAAAGCAACTTTATTCGCCGTGTGCTGTCGGCGCAGTCGCATATTCAGTTGCTCTTGCCGCAGCAGGTCACGCGCCCGCTGCGCGGCGCGGCCAAGGGCAGCACCGCCGCTGTGGAAGGCGCCATCGTGCAGCCGCCTTTGCAACAAACCAAGTCGATTGACCAGTGGCAGGCGGTGGTGGCGCAAACGCGGCGCATGCCCGAGGTGAACGTGGTCTCGCCGGTGGCCAGCGGGCCGGTGCTGATCGTGCGCGGCAGCGCTACTAGCGCAGTCAACGTTACCGGCATAGAGCCCGATACCTATTTCCGCATCGTCGACTTCAGCGACAAGCTGGTGCGCGGCAGCCTGCGGCTCACAGGCTCGGACGTGTTGGTGGGCATTGAGCTGGCCCACGACCTGGGCGTCGATGTGGGCGACAAGCTGCACATCACCTCCGCCCTGGGCGCCAGCAGCGTGCTCACCATCTCGGGCGTGTTTGACCTGGGCAACCGGGGCGCCAACCAGCGCACCACCTTTGCCGCGCTGCGCACGGCGCAAAACCTGCTCAATCTGCCCGGCGGGGTGACCAGCGTAGAGGTCACTGTGCATGACATTTACCAGGCCGAAGTCGTTGCCCAGCGCATCGCCGCAGCCACCGGGGTGGAGGCGGACAGTTGGATCAAGAACAGCGCCCAGTTTTTTACCGCCATCAGCGCGCAAACCACGGCCAATACGGCCATTCGCTTTTTTGTGGGCCTGTCGGTGGCCTTTGGCATTGCCAGCGTGCTGGTGGTGTCTGTGGTGCAAAAGTCGCGTGAGATTGGCATCTTGCGCGCCATGGGCATTTCGCAGGGGCAAATCTTGCGGGTCTTTTTGCTCCAAGGCGGTTTGCTAGGCCTTGCAGGCTCGGTTCTGGGGTGTGGCGTTGGCGCTTTGGGGCTGGTGCTGTGGCAAGGCATGGCGCGCAATGCAGACGGCACGCCGCTTTTTCCCCTGGTGTTTGACCCCACGTTGTTCAGCCTGGCACTTGCGCTGGCCACCGTGACGGGTTTGCTGGCCGCTTTTGCCCCCGCACTGCGCGCTGCGCGCCTGGACCCGGTGGTGGCTATCCGTGCGTGAGATGCCCCCCAGCCAAACAAGCGAAACACCCGCCTTAGGGCGCGCCATACCCGGTGGCGTGGTAGTGCAGCTTCAAGGCGTGCGCAAGACTTTCAATCCGGGCACGGCTTTTGAGACCGAGGTGCTGCACGGCATAGACCTTACGTTGTTGCGGGGGGATTTTTGCGCCGTCATGGGGCCATCGGGCTCGGGCAAAAGCACGCTGCTCAACATCGTGGGGCTGCTGGACCGCCCCAGTGCCGGCACTTTGCACATCTGCGGTGAGGAAACCACGCGGCTGAAAGACCGAGAGCTCACGCGGCTGCGCGGCCACAACATCGGCTTTGTGTTCCAGTACCACCACCTGATTACCGCGTTTACCGCGCTGGAGAACGTGATGATTCCCATGCTGGGCGAAGCCGGCTTTCCCAACGCCGCCATGCGCACACGCGCGCAAGCGCTGATCGAAAGCGTGGGCCTGGGGCCGTGGCAAAACAATATGGCGGGCAATTTGAGCGGTGGCCAGCAGCAGCGGGTGGCTATCGCCCGCGCGCTTGCCATGAACCCGGCCATTCTGCTGGCCGACGAGCCCACCGGCAACCTGGACAGCAAAAGCGCCGACAGCGTGTTTGCGCTGCTGCGCCAGTTCAACCACGAGCAAGGTACGACCGTGCTTTTTGTCACCCACAACGCCGCGCTGGCGCAGCGCTGCGACAAGACTATCCAGGTGATTGACGGCCAGGTGGCCTAGTGCGCTGTTGTGGCGATTGCGCTAGCTGCCTGCGCAGCAAGTCCATCTGGCGCCCAACGGCATCGGCGTCCACCGAGTCAGGGGAGTAAACGCTGTAGCACTCCAGGTCCGACAATGCCTGCGCGTGGTTGCCCAACAGGGCGTGGGCCAGCCCCCGGTCTCGGTATTCAGACCAGCAGTCAGGCAACAACACAACCAGGCGCTCCTGCACCGAGAGCCACTGTGCGCCATAGCGGTGGCTCTTGTAGATTTCCTTGAGATTGCGCAGCATGCGCACCACGATGTCTCGGCTTGGCGCAGGCTGCAAAAAAAGGCCCAACGGGATATCGGACTCCTGGCCCAGTCCCACCGGGCGGTAGGGCTGGAGCATGCGCACCAGCTCATCTCGGCCAAACGACTGGCCAGTCATCGGGTCTATCACCGCTTGTCCTGTGGGCAAACTCACCTTCACCATAAAGTGGCCTGGAAAACTCACGCCAGCAGCGTCAAGCCCCAGGCCTTGCGCCAGCTCCAGCCACACCACGGCCAACGATATAGGTATCCCTCGCCGCGCTTGTACAACGCAGTGAACAAAGCTGTTGTCGGGTGCGTAATAGTCGTTCAGATTCCCGCCAAAGCCCAGCTCCTTAAAAAAGTACTGATTGAGCAACATCAGCTTGGCCATGGGCGCGGCATCTTTCGGCACGCGCTCAAGCAGGCGCCGCTGCCAAGCGTCTATCTTCAACAGCACCCCCTGAACATCCATCTCGGGCGACTGCATTTGACCCAGACAAATGGCTGCCTCCAACAGCGGAAAGCTGGCATCGCTTTGCACAAGGGACTCAAAATATCCCAAAGAATTAGGCGGATCAAACTGCAGATTGCTTGTCATATTGGTACGCAGAATACGCGGTTTTAGCGCCGCATAAATTGACGCAGGTTCAAACCCAGCACCGCCACGCCGCCCAAATACAGCGCTACTGCACCTGAAAGCGCGGCGGCCACCAGCCCCGCGCGCTGCCAGCTCCGCCCCGCCATGTGCAGCCAGTCCACCGCCTGTGCCGCCCAAGCCAAATAGGCCGCCAACACCAGCGCCGCCGCCAGCACCCGCAAGGTAAACCGGCCCCAGCCCGGCGACGGCCGGTAGCTGCCGCGCCGACGCAAGCCCACCAGTAGCCACACAGCGTTCACTACCGCGCCCAGGCCAATGGAAAGAGACAGCGCCGCATGCGCAAACAGCGGCACCAGCGCCAGGTTGAGCAGTTGCGTAATTACCAGCACCGCAATCGCAATGCGCACCGGCGTCTTGACGTCTTGATTAGCGTAATAGCCCGGCGCCAGCACCTTGATGGCCACAATGCCCACCAGGCCCACGCCCCAGCCCTGCAAGGCACGCGCCGTCTGGGCCGCGTCAAACGCAGTAAACGCCTTGTACTGAAACAACACCGCCACCAGCGGCTGCGGGAAAAGCAGCAGCGCCACCGCGCACGGCACGGCCAGCAGCACCACGATGCGCAAGCCCCAATCTAGCGAGTCGGAGTAGTCTTGGGCGTTGCCCGAGGCGCGCGCCGCCGCCAGCCGCGGAGTAAGCACCACGCCCAGCGCCACGCCCAGCATGGCGGTAGGAAACTCCATCAAGCGGTCTGCGTAACTCAGCCAGCTCACACTGCCCGTGGCCAGGTGCGAGGCGATTTGGGTGTTAATGAGCAAGGATATTTGCGCCACGCTCACACCCAGCAGCGCCGGGGCCATCAGGCGGGTGATGTTGCGGGTGGCCGGGTCCGCCCACGCGGCGCGGATGGAACCCCAGCCCAGCCCCAGGCGCGGCAGCATGCCAATGGAGCGCAGCGCCGGTATTTGCAGCGCCAACTGCAACACACCCCCCACCATCACGCCCACCGCCATGGCAAAAATCGGCTCAACGCCCTGCGCGCCAAACCACGGCGCCAGCCCCCAGGCGGCGGCAATGGTGGACACATTGAGCAGCACCGGCGTGGCCGCGGGCACGGCAAAGCGCCGGTAGGTGTTCAAAACGCCCGAGGACAGCGCCACCATGGACATAAAGCCGATATAAGGAAACATAAAGCGCGTCATCACCACGGCGGCGTCATAGCCTTGCGGGTCTTTTTGCAAGCCGCTGGCCATGGCCCATACCATCCAGGGCGCAACCGCCACGCCCAGCACGCAGGTCAGCACCAGCGCCCAGGCCAGCACAGTGGCCACTTTGTCAACCACCTGTTTGGTGGCGGCGTCGCCCTGCTCTGCCTTGGTGGCAGCCAGCACCGGCACAAAAGCCTGGCTGAAAGCGCCTTCGGCAAACAGGCGGCGAAACAGGTTGGGAATGCGAAACGCCACATTAAACGCGTCGGTCATGGCGCTGGCACCAAACAGCGCCGCCAAGAGCGACTCGCGCACCAAGCCGGTGATGCGGGAGGCGAGCGTCCAAACAGACACGGTGGAGGCGGATTTGAGAAGGCTCACGCGGCCAAGTTTAGCGGCACGCTTTCGGCGCACGCCCCATACAAGCCTTTCGCCAGAACCCCAAGGCTATAATCGTGGGCTTTGCTGGCAACATCCACAGACACAAGGAAACTCAATCATGGCATCTGGAAAACCCAAGAAAAAGAACCCGCGCCTAGCGTCGGGCCGCAAGCGCGTCCGCCAGGACGTGAAAATCAACGCGGCGAACACCTCGCTGCGTTCCAAGTACCGCACTGCGGTGAAAAACGTCGAAAAAGCAGTGCTGGCCGGTGACAAAACCAAAGCCAGCGAACTGTTTGGCAAGATGCAGGCAGTGGTTGACACCATCGCCGACAAAGGCATCTTCCACAAAAACAAAGCAGCCCGCGACAAGAGCCGTTTGGCCACCAAGGTGAAAGCCTTGGCACTCGCCGCCTAACTCGTTTAGGCAACTCGCACGCATCCTGACCCCAGGATGCGCCGTTTGAAACGGGTGCGCTACCAGCAAAGTAAAAAAGCCGTCGAAAGACGGCTTTTTTGCGTTTGGCCCAAGGCGGCTAGGCAGCTAGGCAGCTGGCGGCTAAGCATGCTAGCCCTTGGGCGGCCACGCCATATTGGCCACCAAAAATGCGTGCCACGCCAGCAGGCCTTGGTCATACACCGCATAGTGCCCGCGCTGGCTTTTCCAGACCAGTTGCTCGCTGTGTTCGCGCAGCGCATCCAGCGCTTTTTGCACCGCGCCGGTGCCTACCTTGTCGCTCAGCTGCTGCCCATAAAAAGCCAGCGACGGCGCATCAAACGGGCGAAATGCCGGTCCCTGCTCGATCAGCCGCACCAATACCGCCTGCTCCAGCGGCTCCAAGGCCAGGTAAACAGCGGTATAGCCCGCCCGGTCGCGCTGCGCACTTTGCTGCGTAATTTCTAACAAGGCTTTCTCGAACGTGGCTGCATCGCAGTGCGCAGGCGCGCCACTGGCCGCAAGCGCCTCCTTGATGGCGATTTCAAAAAACGGAGGGCGCCGCCCCACGTGGTCGAACGCATTGCGGGCCACGCTGCCCCTCAGGGCAGAAAGCGTCGGGTACGCCGTGCGCAGCTCGGCCAGCTTTGCATCGGCAAAGTCATCGCCCAGCGTGGGCAATTGCTGCACCACCGATCCCCAAAACGGCGCCGTCTTAGAGTTCAGCAACATGCTCAGCTTGTCGGAGTGCGAGCCCGACATCACCAGCATCAGGTTGCTGCCGGTGGCCGTTTTCATCTGGTCGCGCGCAGACTTGAGCGACCACATGGCCGCGTCGCCGCTTTCGCTGGTCAAGGCGTGCTGGGCCTCGTCTACCACCAGGGCGATGGGCTTTTTCACTTGTTTTTGAAGCACATCAAGCACTTGGTACAGGCTCAGGCCCCCGGTCTTTCCAATCGCTTTCAGATCAATGGCCAGCATTCCGGGCAGGCTGATTTTTTCTACCCCAGCCTCCGTGAAAAATTTCGCAATTCCACCCAAGTTGTCCCTCACCGCTTGCGCCAAGACCTCCGCCAAGGCCTCCTCTGGCGCTTTGGCCTTGTCGTGCAGCAAGTCCGCGTACAGGGGCAGGACGCCGCGCCGTTTTAGCTCCGGCATCAAGTCAAAGCGCAAAAACTGCGACTTGCCGGTGCGCCGCTCACCGGCCACAAACAAGCCGTCGCCTGCGCCTGAAAACGGGGTCTTGCCTTGCAGCGCATCGGCATATTGACGGGCGAGTGCCGGGCGGGCATGGTGTTGACTCATGGTTTATCCTCAATTATCAAAATTTTTGCGCACACTTGGTGAAATCACACCGTCCTTGGATAAACAAGGATAAAGCAAACTTCAAAAGCACCTGAAAGCCGCAAAAAAGCACCAAAAATACCTGAAAAACCTGCGTTTTGCGCATTGCTAATTTTCAGGCAATTGCGTTAATGCTATTATTTGCTAAATTTAGCACACAAGGGAACGCCACCGCCATGCTGACAGATTTTCCATCCATAAAGGCCAGCCGCGAAGACGCCCAGCGCGCCTGGGATCGGCTTAGCCCCAAACAGCGCAGCAGCGTGGTGGGTAGCACTTATGCCAGCGTGCTGCAACTGCTTGACGCCTCGGGCCAGGCGCGCCTAGACCAGGTGCTGGGCGCTTTTTTCGAGGGCGAACCGGACCTGGCCAAAGCCCACAAAATGCTCAGCACCCAGTTCATCAACCGCCCGCCGCTGGACGCGCAGGGCCAGCCCCTGCTGCGCTTGCGCGCCAGCCGCGTGGTGCGCAAAGCGGGGGGCGACGCGGTCGGCGCTTTTGCCGCCGCTACGGTGTGGTTTGAGGTGCCCGCCCAGGCGCGGCTGGGGGGCCTGGACACCGAGCCCAACGCCGACACGCGCCAGCGCTTTACCGACACCCCGGCGCTGCGCCAGACGGGCCAAGAAACGGTGACCTACGCCAGATCGCAAGCCCTGCAACACGCCCAGCGCGAACAAGCCATGGCCCGGCCCACCAAGCAGCGCGCCAACTATGGCCGGCCTGCGCCAGTCCACGGCCTATTGGCAGACGATGACCCCACCGAAGACACCGCCCACGGCGCCCCCGCAGAAGATGGCCCAGGCCACCAACCCAGCGACGCGCGCAGTTTTGACGCGCAGTCCATACGGGGTGGCACACACACGGCTTTCAACGAGGGCGCTCGGGCGCTGCGCCAACAGGGCTTGCCGCAAGGCGACGGCGTGCGCGCGCAAGCGGTGTTGGATGAAGACGCCACGGCGGTGCGCGCCCACGAAGTCACCGCCCTGCCCGCGCTCTTAGAGTGGGCGCTTGACACCGCAGACACCAGCCCGCGCCTGTGCGCCTTGCTGGGCGACTCGGGCACCGGTAAAACCACCCACGGCCAGCAGTTCACCCGCGTGTTGAACGGCAAAGTCGCCCACCCGCTGTGGCCCAGCGCTGCGCCCGGCACCTTGCCACAGGCCTTGTTTATCGACCTGGCCGAACTGGCCGGGGTGGGCAATTTGGCCGAGCTGTCGCTCGAAGAGATGCTGGTGCTGGTGCTCAAAAAGCGCGACGGCGTTCAGATTCAAAGCGTGGCCGATGTGGCGCACTTTGTGGCGCAAGCGCGCGCGGGCACGCTGCTCATGGTGTTTGACGGCATTGACGAACTGCTGCACCACAACCCGACGCAAGTGCTGCAAAGCGTGTTCAACCAGTTCTTGCGCGTGGTCGTGCCCCTTACGGCCAGTTCCGGTGCCACAGCCAAAAGCACCGCCCAACGCCCGCCCAAGGTCGTGATCAGCTGCCGCAGCCACTACTTTCGGGACATAGAGCAGCAGCACGCCTTTTTCAGCGCCCGCAAGCGCAGCCATGTGCAAGAGCAAGACTATCTGTGCCTCACCCTGCTGCCCTGGGGCGAAGAGCAGATAGAAAGCTACCTTGCAAAACGCGTGGGCAGCGCACAGGCCGCCGACCTGATGGCCGTGGTGCGCAGCACCTACAACCTGGGAGAACTCGCCAGCCGCCCGGTGCTGCTGGCCATGATGGCCGAGAACCTGCAAGCCCTGCTGCGCAAGCACACGGGCACCAGCCCGATGGTGGCCAGCACCCTGTACAACCACACGGTGGCCGGCTGGATAGAGCGCGACAACGGCAAGCACCGCCTGTCTGCCGCGCACAAACCCGTGCTCATGGGCGCGCTGGCCGCCGGTCTGTGGAGTGAAGGCAGCGAACTGTGGAGCGCGGACCAGCTGGACGCCTGGCTGGCGCGCAGCATGGCGCAGCTCTTTCCCGCCCAGTTTGACGCGCGCGAGCTGGCCGCCCTGCAAGAAGACCTGCGCACCGCCACCTTTATCGTGCGCCCGCATGCGCGCGAGTTCAACTTCGCCCACAAAAGCTATGGCGAGTATTTTTTGGCGCGCTTCATCCTCGACGGCCTGCGCCTGGTGCGCCAGGGCGACTGGACGCTCGCCCAGTGGCGCGCGTTGTTGCCCACCCGCGCTCTGAACGCCGAGGCCCTGCAGTTCCTCACCGAGCTGTGGGACGCCCAGCGCCGCCAGCGCTCGGCCCACGAAACCACCGCCGCCTGCCGCCTGCTGTGCGCGCTGCTGCAAGACGACGCGCCGCCTACGGCCAGCGCCGATGGGCAAGCCCCCCAATTGCCGCCCGGCCCCGCCCCCGCCGTCAACGCCGTGTGGTGGCAACTGCTGCTGGCCGCCCAAGACATTGACCTGAGCGACCGCGACGGGGGCAGCGCGCGCACAAGTAGCGCACCAGGCGCGCTCCGCCCAGACGCACCGCTCAACCTGCGCGGCCTGGACCTGACCGCCCAGCTCTGGCAAGGCCTGCGCCTGCGCAACACCCCGCCCCTAGACCTGCGCGGCAGCAACCTGCGCGGCACGCACCTGCGCCATTGCGCGCTGGGCGAGGTGTGGTGCGACGGCCAAACCAACTTGGCGCAAACCGTGTGGCGCGGCTGCGACGTGTCTGGCGTGCAATGGGGCGACGCGCAGCGCGGCGGCATGCTGCTGCGCGCGGCGCGGCCTGAGTCAGTCGCTACTCTTCCTATCAACTCTTGCACGCTGCGGCCTGAGGTTGGACAAGGAAAAACCGCCATCGGCTTGCCCGGCCCTTGGGCGCAGCCTTGCGGCGATACGGACATTACTTGCGTAGCGTTCAGCCCCGACGGCACCTTGGTAGCCACCGGCTGCCATGACCGCACCGCGCGCCTGTGGGATGTGCACACCGGGCGCGAGCTGCGGACGCTGCAAGGCCATTGCGGTGGAGTGACGAGCGTGGCCTTCAGCCCCGACGGCACCCTGCTAGCCACTGGCTCAGAGGACAAGACCGCGCGCCTGTGGGACGCGCACACCGGGCGCGAGCTGCGGGTGCTGCAAGGCCATGACGGCTGGGTAAGGGGCGTGGCTTTCAGCCCCGACAATACCCTGCTAACCACGGGCTCCGTTGACAATACCGCGCGCCTGTGGGACGCACACACCGGGCGCGAGCTGCGGGTGCTGCAAGGCCATGACGACTGGGTGATTAGCGTGGCTTTCAGCCCCGACGGCACCCTGCTAGCCACCGGCTCCCGCGACAAGACCGCGCGCCTCTGGGACGCGCACACCGGGCG
>JARXAU010000074.1 GCA_029865675.1 Rhodoferax sp. | reverse complement strand
GCCAGCTCGTAGGCGGCGTCTGCGACCGCGTGTTGTGTGAGTCCGTAGACGATGTCGTCGTCCTGCACGCCGCTCCAAAGGCCGTCGGAACAGAGCAACAGGCGGTCACCCAAGCGCAAGTCAATGGGTGCGCTGACCTCGATCACGGGTTGGCGTGGCGCGCCCAGGCAGCTGTACAGCACGTGGCGGCTCACGGGTGCAGTCTGTACTAGGCTGCGTGCGGGGCTGTTCCACTCCGCCACAGAGTGGTCGATGGTGCGGCTCAGCACAGCGCCATCACGCACCAAGTACCTGCGTGAGTCACCACAGTGCGCGGTGTGGCATTGGTCATCCTGCAATACAGACACAACCAGTGTGCTGCTGGGTGTTTCTTTCATTTCATGCAATGTGGCGTAGCTCAGCAACTGCTCGTGCGCGGCGTACAAGGCGGAATGCAGAAATTCGGCCACGTTGGGCAGCTTGGGCGTGGCCTGCTTATGGAACATGGACGTGACTACCTGCATACAAATTTGCGCGGCTACCTCACCCTTTGGATGCCCCCCTAACCCGTCAGCCACAAGAAAAATAGCCGAGCCGGGAGTGTAGGAATACCCCATGCGGTCTTCATTTTTTTTGCGCCCACCGATGCGGCTGACTTGAAATACGGAAAACATCATGATCCGATGGCCATCAGCGCAAAAACTTTTCTGCCGAACGCAAGGCGGCCGGGAAAAACTGGGTTGCTTGATAAGCACTTGCGCCGTCGCTGGGCTCCCTGGCTTGGGGCGCTTGTGAGAGCACTTTTTGCACTGACAGCACGGAATGCGGCCGGGCCTGCGGATCCGCTTGCATGCAGGAAAGCACCAAGTCGATGAGCGGCTGGGAATACTTCCCCTGCAATTCCGATAGGTTGACATCCAACTGCGCGCGCCACGCTGCTTTCGCAGCCTCCGGCGGCGGAGCGCCTTTCATGCAGGAATACAAGCACGCGCCGATTGCGTAAATGTCCGTCCAGGGCCCAATGGCTTTGCCACGGCTGTACATCTCTGGTGCGGAAAAACCGGGTGTAAACATGGGCTGTAAAAACTTGCCACCCTGGTGTAGCACGTCGCGCGCTGCGCCAAAATCGATGAGCACCGCGCGGTCGTTGTCCGTAATGAAAATGTTGCCCGGCTTGATGTCGAGATGCAGCATTTTGTGCTGATGCACTACCCTTAGCCCCCGCAAGACTTCGTCAAACAAGGAGCGAATCGTGCTCTCGCGGAACACTTTGGCGTGGTTGAGCGAGGCCGATGTCACAATAAACTGCTGCAGCGACGCACCCTGCAAGTAGTTCATCACCAAGTAAACCGTGTCGTTTTCAAGAAAAAAGTTCAGAACGTTGACAACGCTGGGATGAGCAATCTGGGTCAGTGCCCGCCCTTCTTCAAAAAAGCTGCGCAGTCCCATGCGGTAGAGCGAGCGCTTGTCGCGCGGCACGATCACCGGAGCGTCACCGTGAGCGCGGCTGGCGAGAGCAGCGGGCAGGTATTCTTTGATGGCTACGTCTTGCCCCGTAGGACTGACGGCGCGATAGACAATGCCGAATCCGCCGGCCGCAATCTTATGGACAATGCGGTAGCCACCCACCAGCTTTCCAGGAAGCAGGGGCGCAGGGACGGAAGCCGCTGGACTCTGGGTCATGCCATAGTGAAAGAGTTTCTTTGCGCCCGCATCGCCAGCAGTTGGGCCAGTCCAACGGCGCGGGTTATTCTCAGTGCAACCCTCATAGTCAAGGAATGAACCATGTCAGTTTACAGTATGACAGGCTACTCCAGCGCCCAGCACGGCGTAGGCGCAGCCAACGGCGCGGCCGAGCCCAAGCTGGCCGGCGTCGCCCAGTTGGGTCTGGAGATCCGGTCGGTGAACAGCCGCTTTCTCGACTTGAGCTTTCGACTGCCCGAAGACCTGCGCCAGTGGGAGCCCGCATTGCGCGAGCTGCTGGTCGCGCGCCTCAAGCGCGGCAAGATCGAAGTACGCGCGTCTGTCGAGGCACAGGGCGCCAGCAGCATGGGCGAACCTTCGTCCAAACTGCTGCAGCGCCTTAACGCCCTTCAAGACAAGGTCAAGGTCTGGCTGCCACAGGCTGGAGGACTTAGCGTGGCCGACGTGCTGCGCCTAGCGGCTGGTGAACAATCGAGCACCCGAGACTGGAGCGAGGACCTGCTACCGCTGGCACAGACTGCGCTAACTGCGCTTTTGGCAGCGCGCGCGCGCGAAGGCGAGCGCCTGGCCAGCATGCTGTTGGAACATATCAAGCAGCTGCGCCTCTTGGCCGCCAAAGCCGTTCCGCTGGTGCCGCAACTGGTCGCCCAGCAGCGCCAGCGCTTTATGGAGCGCTGGGCGGAAGCAATGGCCCTGGGAGAAGGCGGCGCGCTGCCTGAAAGCGCCCAGGACCGGGCGCTGACCGAGGCCACGGCGTTTGCCATTCGCATTGACGTGGCCGAAGAAGTTACCCGCCTGAACTCGCACTTGGATGAGCTGGAGCGCCTGATTACCCAAGGCGGCGAAATCGGCAAGCGCCTGGACTTTTTGATCCAAGAGCTGCACCGCGAAGCCAACACCATGGGCTCCAAATCAGCCGCCCTGGCGCTAACGCATATCTCGGTGGACATGAAGGTGCTGATAGAGCAAATGCGCGAGCAAGTGCAAAACATAGAATAAGCTGCCCTTAGCCATTCGCACTTGCACTATGGATTACCCTGGAAACCTTTTTGTGGTCGCAGCGCCCAGCGGCGCAGGCAAGTCGAGCCTGGTGAACGCCTTGCTAGAGCTTGACTCCCACGTACAACCCTCGGTTTCCCACACCACGCGCGCACCACGCGGCCAGGAAAAGCACGGGCGCGAATACTTTTTTATCTCGCAACCTGAGTTTGACGCCATGGTGGCGGCCGACGCCTTCGTGGAATGGGCCAACGTACACGACCACCGCTACGGCACGTCCAAAAAAGCCATTGAAGACCGCATGGCGCTGGGTGCGGATGTGATCTTGGAGATTGACTTCCAGGGCGCGATCCAAATCAAGCAAACGTTTTCCAACGCGGTATGCATCTTTATCTTGCCGCCCAGCTGGGACGAGTTGCGCGCGCGCCTGGAGCGCAGGGGCGAGGATGCGCCAGACACCATCGATTTGCGCATGAAGAACGCCGCTGTTGAGGTGGCGCAGGCCGGAAAATTCGACTTCGTTATACTCAACGAGTTGTTTGACCGGGCGCTTTTTGATCTGAAAGCGATTGTTCACTCCCAGCGGCTCAAATTTGCGGCGCAAGCGCGCGCCAGGGCCGCGACCTTCCAGGCGCTCAACATCCCCACCTAATTTCGGAGAATCCCATGGCCCGCATCACCGTCGAAGACTGCCTTGAGCAGATACCCAACCGCTTCCAACTGGTGCTAGCTGCCACCTACCGCGCGCGCATGCTCAGCCAGGGCCACACGCCCAAAATCGAGAGCAAAAACAAGCCCGGCGTCACCGCATTGCGCGAAATTGCCGCAGGAAAAATTGGCATCGAAATGTTGAAAAAAGTGCCGCTGTAAAGCGACTTTCTTCCCCAAAAAAAGGCCCTTGACGGGCCTTTTTTTTATGCCTGGACGGCAGCGTTTTCTGTTCAGGACACGATGTAAGCCGCCGCGCCAGTAGAAAACAGCGTGCCAACGGCGCCCAAAAACTCCATGCGCGTATTCGCCACCCGCGAACCCAGGCGCAGCACATAAGCGTGCAGTTCGAAGTACGGGCTGATGCCGGGGCGCAAATAGTCGATACGCAAATCAATCGTGCCCAACTTGCCAAAACGGTGCAGGCGCTGTGGCGGCGTCTCGTCCATGTGGCGCGCGCCGATGGCGGCCATGACGGCGAGCCCGCCCATGGCGTCCAGCCCAGCGCTGATGACGCCGCCGTGCACCCGATTCAAGGCAAAGTGCCCCACCAACTCGGGGCGCATGTCGATGCGCGCGACTACGCGGGTAGGCTCCAGCGAAGTGATCTTCAGGCCCAACAGCTGGTTGAAGACAATGCGCTCTTCAAAAATGGCTTTGAGGCCGGTGACAAATTCCTCTTCAAACACCACGGGCGCAGGGGCAGCAGCGATGGCGGACGTGGGTACTACACCGTCCGGTGTTGTTGTTCTGGTCACAGGCTGATTGTCAAAGCGCAAGTTGGCGCGAGGCCAACTCCTTCATGATTTCTTCGGCCCCGCCGCCAATCATCATGACTTTGACTTCGCGGTAAATGCGCTCGCAGGCGGTGCCACGCATAAAGCCCATGGCACCCAAAATTTGCACGCCCTGGTCGGCGCAAAACTGCATGGTTTGCGTGGCGTGGTTTTTCAGCAAACACACTTGCGCCACCCACTCCGCACCCTCGTCGCCGCCGTCCAGGCGCGCCGTGAGTGCGGCGACCCAGGCACGGGTGGATTCGATGCGCATCTTCATGTCCATCAGCTTGTGGCGAATCACCTGGTGTTCGACCAAAGCGCTGCCAAAGGTTTTGCGCGTGCGCGCCCAGTCCAGGGCTTCGGTGTAGCAGCGCTCGGCAAATCCCAGCGCCATCACCGACATAGACAGGCGCTCGCCATTGAAGTTGCCCATGATCATCTTGAAGCCCGCACCCTCTTGCCCCACCAAGAAGCGCGCGGGCACGCGCACGCCCTCAAAGCGCAGGTGCGCGGTGTCCGAGCAATGCCAGCCCATTTTGTGCAAAGGGCTGCGCGACAGGCCGGGCGCATCACCCGGCACCACCAGCATGGAAATACCGCCGCGCCCCTTGTTGGCCGCATCGGTGCGCACTGCCACCGTCAGCCAGTCGGCGCGCAGGCCGGAGGTGATGAAGACTTTTTCGCCATCCACCACGTAGTCGCCCCCGTCCAGGCGCGCAGTGGTGCGCAGCGCGGCCACGTCGCTGCCGCCGCCGGGCTCGGTGATGGCCAGTGCGGCAATTTTTTCACCGCGCAAGACGCCGGGAATGACATCGGCTTGCAAGGCGTCCGAGCCCCAGCGCAAGACGGGCGGCAAGCCGATATTGTGGCTAAACAGGCTGGCCATCAGGCCGCCGCTGCCGCTCTCGTGCGCCAGGGTTTCGGTCAGGGCGTTGCGCAGCGCGGCGGGGGCCGGTGTGCCGCCCAGGTGCTCGGGGTAGCCCAAACCCAGCCAGCCCAGTTCGGCGGCGCGGGTGTACAGGCTGCGCGGAAAAACCTCCGCCGCCTCCCAGTTGGCCAAATGGGGCGCGACCTCCTGGCGCACAAAGCGCTGGGCGCTACTCTGCAAGTGGCCAATGTCCTCGGCGGTTGCGGCGGTTTGCATAAGGCCAGCGATTAGTGCTGGGGCCGCTTGGCCACGCCCATGGTCTTGGCGATGATGCCGAGCATGACCTCGTCCGCACCACCGCCGATTGAGGCCAATCGGCCGTCGCGGAACATGCGTGAAACCTTGTTTTCCCAGGTGAAGCCCATGCCGCCCCAAAACTGCAGGCAGCCGTCGGGAATGGTGCGGTTGAGCCGCCCCGCCATCAGCTTGCCCATGGAGGCAAGTTCCAGCACGTCTTGGCCCGCTACGTACAGCTCGCAGGCGCGGTAGGTAAGCGCGCGCAGGGCTTCGAGGTCCGTCTTCATTTCAGCCAGTTTGAATTGCACCCACTGCTGGTCGGCCAAGGTGGCGCCAAAGAGCTTGCGCTCTTGCGCCCATTCCATGGTCCAGCCAATGCAGTTGCTCAAAGATTGCAGGCAACTCGCCGCCGCCCACAGGCGCTCTTCCTGAAACTGCTGCATTTGGTAGATGAAGCCGTGGCCCTCGGCGCCAATGCGGTTGCGCTGGGGCACGCGCACTTCGTCAAAATAGAGCAGGCCGGTGTCACTGGCGTTCATGCCGATCTTGCGAATCTTCTTTGCCACCTCGATGCCCGGGCGCAACTTGCCGTTTTCGCGCAGCGGCACCATGACCAGGCTTTTGTTTTTGTGCGCGGGCCCTTCGCCGGTGTTGACCAGCATGCACATCCAGTCGGCCTGCAGGCTGTTGGTGATCCACATTTTCTGGCCGCTGATGACATAATCGTCGCCGTCTTTGCGCGCCACCGACTTGACGCCGGCCACGTCGCTGCCCGCGCCGGGTTCACTCACGCCAATGCAGCCCACCATGTCGCCGGCAATGGCCGGGGCCAAAAACTCACGCTGCAGTTCCTCGCTGCCAAAGCGCGCCAGCGCCGGGGTGCACATATCGGTTTGCACACCAATGGCCATGGGGATGGCGCCGCAGTGGATGTGGCCCAGCGCTTCAGCCATGGCCAGGCTGTAGCTGTAGTCCAACCCTGCACCGCCGTGGGCCTCGGGCTTGGTCAGGCCCAGGAGGCCCAGATTGCCCAGCTTTTTGAACACCTCATGGGCGGGGAAGATTTCCGCCGCCTCCCATTCGTCCACGTACGGGTTGATTTCGGCGTCAATAAAGCGCTTGAGGGTTTTTTGCACTTCCTGGTGTTCGTGGGTCCACTGCATAGCTTGTCTCCTGGGGTTGGTCTGATCTATTTGGATTCCGGGGATTCTTTGGCAAACACCTGCGGCGTGGTCGCCCGGTGAAAGCCACCAAAAGGGGCGATGGAGGCGCGTGTTTGGGTCTGGGCGTTGGCCACCGTCATGGGCCAGCCCATGCGCACCTGCGGGCGCGCACCGTCGATGCGCAGCGTGCTGCCGCTGATGAAAGCTGCCGCCGGGCTGAGCAAAAACACAATGCCCGCCGCCGTCTCGGCCTCGGTGCCAAAGCGCCCAAGCGGCACGGTTTGGGCCATGGCGCGCAGCATGGGGCCGGCCTCTGGCGGGTAATGGTCCATGCCGCTGGAGGCGATGTAGCCCGGCGCCACGGCGTTGACGCGCACACCGGCACCCGCCCATTCGGCGGCTGCCGTTTCGGTCAGGCTGACCATGCCCGCGCGCGCCGCGCCGCTGTGGCCCATGCCGGGCATCGAGCCCCACATATCAGCCACGATGTTGACGATGGCGCCGCCGTGTTGGGCCATGGACTGGGTGTAGCACTCGCGCGCCATCAAAAAGCCGCCAGTCAGGTTGGTGTTGACCACCGCCTCCCAGCCCTTGGCGCTGATGGCCTCCAGTGGCGTCATGTACTGGCCCCCGGCGTTGTTGACCAAACCATCGATGGGGCCATGCTGCGCCACGATGGCGGCTACGGTGGCACGCACCGCGTCTTCCTGGCGGATGTCGCAGACGTGCACGCTGGCCGGGTGGGCCGCGCCGTCTTGGGCGATCTCAGCCGCTACGCGCTCCAGCTTCTCCAGCTTGCGCCCCAGTAGCGCCACTTGTGCGCCCAAGGCAGCCAGTTCGTGCGCTACACAGCGGCCAATGCCCGAGCCGCCGCCGGTGACGACGATGACCTTGCCCACAAACAGGCCGGGCGCGAAGATGGAGACGTAAGGCATAAAACCCTTTAAGTCGAAGAAGATGCTGACGAAGCTGGCGCACCCGGACCGACAAACAGCGCCAGCGCCGCATCGCTCAGGTCGTCCAGGCTGGCGGCTTTGTGAGGGTCAAACCACTGCACCGACCAGTTCAGCGCGCCCAAAATCAGCAAACGCGCCAAGCCCACGGGCGCGCGCAGGGCGCCGCTGGCGTGCAAGGCGGAGAGCACCGGCACCCACAGCGCCTCGTACTGGCTTTGCAGGGCGGCCAACTCAGTGCGCTGGGCGCTGTTGAGCGAACGCGACTCGTACAACATGACCGGAATAAAGTCGCTGTCGGGCCCGAGCAGCACCGCAAAGTGGGTTTGCACCAGGCCGCGCAATTGCGCAAGCGGCGGCTGCAGCGCCAACGCTTGCAAGGTGGCTTGCTGGCGTGCCAGGGCCGCGCGCATGCCCTCTTGCATTACGGCAAACAGCAAAGCGTCTTTGCTTTTGAAGTGGTAGAAGGGCGAGCCGCTTTGCATGCCGGTGGCCGTAGCAATGTCACGCGTGGTGGTGGCAGCAAAGCCCTGGCTGCGAAACAAGGCGGCCGCAGTGGCCAGCAAGGCGGCGCGGCGGTTGCCGTCGTCGCGCTCCAGCAAGGTCTTGCGCGGGCGGCCCCGTGGCCGCACCGGTGCGGTGGGCGTGGTCAGGGGTTCGGGCAGAGCGGCTGCGGGCGCGGACATCAGCGCACCTTACCAAAGGCCGCTATTTTTAGCAAGCGCTTGCTTGCTGAAAATCAATCAGAGCTTGGCGAAGTCGGGTTTGCGCTTTTCCAGGAAGGCAGAAAAAGCCTCTTTGGCGTGGGGCGCTTGCAGCAGGCGGCCAAAACTTTCGCCCTCTTCGCCCATTTGCGCCAGCACCTCGGCCATTTGGCCTTTCTTCATGAGACGCTTGGTCTCGATCAGCGAGGGCAAGGGCTTGGCCGCCAGCTTGCGCGCCTGGGCCTGGGCCAGGCTATTGGCTTCGCTAGGCGGGACAATGCGATTGACCAGGCCCATTTCCATGGCCGACTCTGCCGTAAACGGTTCGCCCAGCAGCAAAGCCTCAGCGGCGCGGTGGTAGCCCATGAGGCGCGGCGCGAGCAGGCTGGATGCCGCTTCGGCGCACAAGCCCAGGTTGACAAAGGGCATGGAAAACGCGGCGTTGTCACCCGCATACACCAGGTCGCAGTGGAACAGCATGGTGGTGCCCACGCCCACGGCCGGGCCGCAGACGGCGGCGACCAGGGGCTTGGGAAACGCCGCAATGCCACGCAAAAAGCGAAACACCTGGGACTCCTGGCTGCTTGCGCCTCCCCGGGTCAGAAAGTCGCCAATGTCATTGCCCGCGCTAAAAATTGTGGCGTGGCCCTGGATGACTACCACATGCACGCTGGCGTCATCCGCAGCCCGCAACAAGGCGTCGGCGCAGGCGCCGTACATGGCCTGGGTGAAGGAGTTTTTCTTCTCGATGCGGTTCAGGGTGAGCGTCATCACGCCATCAGCGCTGTCTATCAATACGTCTTGCATGGTGGGGGTCTCTTTACGGTGAAAGAACTTTCATGAAGGCTCTGTGTGCCTTCATGAAAGTGAGGGGTCGCCGGGGCGGCGGAAAACTAGTCTTTGAAATACACCAACTGGTGCGTGGTGGCCAGCGGCACGCCGGCCTCGCTCCACAGGCAGCCGCTTTGGTCAAAAAAGCCTTTGCGAAACACCTGCCCGCGCGCCTGCGCCAGCACGTAGCCGCTGCCCACTTCTGCAAGCTGGGCGCTGTCCGCATGAAAGTACACCGTCATAGACACGGTGCCCGCCGGTGTCCAATGCGCGCGGCGCACCCAGACTCGGGGGAAAAAGATGTCGGCCGAGGCGGCCAGCGCGGCAAAGTCCAAGGCCCGCCCCGCGCGGTCGCGCACCCACAGCTGGCTCAGGCTGGCTTCGTGCAGCGGCAGGGGGCTCTCAGACCGGTCCCACACCTGCGGCAAGCCACCGGCAACGCCGCGCATGTCGTAACGGGTCAGCCACACTACCGACTTGGGAATCAGCGCATCGGGCAGGGTGTGGGGCGCAGGCACCTGCGGCATGGGCAGGTCGTTGGCGCCCCAGGTGTCGCGCCGCGCTGCGGTCATGGCAGTGCCGGTCAGAACGCATTGCATTTGCCCATCCGAATCGGCCTGCTGGATTTCAAACACCCAGTGCTGGGTGGACCGGTTGGTGCGCGCAATGCGCAAGTGCAGGGTGTAGGCGCCGTCGGCAATGGCGGACACGTAGTTCACCGTGAGCGACACCGGCTCGCCCAGACACTGCGCGTGGCCCACAATGGCTTGCACCACCGTGGCTGCCGTAATGCCGCCAAAGGGGCCGACCATATTGGCCCAAGCCGGGCTGGTAGCGCCCTGGTAAACGCCCTCGCCCTGCGATTGGAGCTGCAAAGCGGCGTCAAACACGTGCACGCTCATTCGACGCGAATCCAGGTTTGCGTGCGGCCCAGCATCGGCGTGCCCACGTAGCCGCGCACTTCAAGCTTTTTGCCAGCATCGATGGGGGTGAGGCGCAGGCGGTATTCGGTGCCGTTGTCGGGGTCCAGAATCTTGCCCTCTTCCCACACGTCTTTGCCATCGGCTTTTTTGCCACCCCGGATGATCTCCATGCCCACCTTGGGCTTGTCTTTGCGATCGTCGCTGCACTTGACGCAATTGGGCTCTGCCTTGGGGTCGGGGTTGAGTGCTTTTTCCACCACGCCCGACAGGGCGCCGCTGGCATTGGTGCTGATGCGAATCACCGCCTTGGGTTTGTTGGTGGCGTCATCAATGCTGTGCCACGCGCCCAAGGGCGTGACTTGGGCTTGAACCAGGGCAGCCGCGCTGGTCAGCAACAGGGAAAGCAGAAGCTTTTTCATTACAAACTCCGAAGGAAAAAGGTGAGAGGGGCAAAAAAATTCAGGCAAACACCGCGTCGGTGTCCATCAGCACCGCGCTGCCAGCGCGCGCGGTTTGCATGAGCGTAGCGGTCTCGGGGAACAGTTTGGCAAAGTAAAAGCGCGCGGTTTGCAGCTTGGCTTGGTAGAACGGATCTGGGTTGCCAGCGGCGATCTCACGCAACGCCACTTGCGCCATGCGGGCCCAAAAGTAGCCAAACACCATGTGGCCGGCCACGCGCAGATAGTCCACCGCAGCAGCGCCCACTTCGTCAGGGTTTTGCATGCCTTTCATGCCGATTTCCATGGTGAACTGGGTCATTTGCTCACCCAGAGTGGTTACCGGGCCAATGAACTCTTTCATGCTGGCGTTGTCGGCCTCTTCTTTGGCGAGTTTGCCGATGAGCTTGCCAAACTTGCGCAGCGTGGCGCCCTGATTGCCCAGAATTTTGCGGCCCAGCAGGTCCAGCGACTGTATGGTGTTGGTGCCCTCGTAGATCATGTTGATCCGCGCGTCGCGCACGTACTGCTCCATGCCCCA
>JARXAU010000003.1 GCA_029865675.1 Rhodoferax sp. | reverse complement strand
CTCGCCGCCCGTGGCGCTGACCGCTGGTCAGTGCCGTATGCGGATTGAGCGTGTAGGTCTGACTGCCAATAACATCAGCTACGCTTTAACTGGCGACAAGATGCAGTATTGGCAATTCTTTCCTGCCTCTGACCCTTGGGTTTGTGTTCCGGCGTGGGGGTTTGCCACAGTATCTGAGTCACTGACAGCGGGCCTGGCTGTTGGCGAGCGGATCTGGGGTTTCTGGCCCATGGCATCAGAGGTGGTCGTTGAACCGGTCAAGCTGACAACTATGGGCTTTACCGATGGCATCTCCCACCGGCGCAAGCTTGTGTACGTTTATAACGAGTACCAACGGTGCGCAGCTGATCCGATGCATCAAGATGGTCAGGAAGACGCCGAGGCCATCCTTCGTCCGATGTTCAGCACCTCGTGGCTGGTCGAAGACTTCCTATTCGATAACGGCTACTTTGGGGCCGATACGATGGTGATCTCCAGCGCCTCAAGTAAAACGGCCTACGGTACTGCCTACCAACTTTACAAGCGCGGCGGGGTACAAGTCGTGGGTTTGACCGCTGCGCACAACAAACCATTCGTAGAGTCTTTGGGCTGCTACCACTGTGTACTGCCTTACGAAGAAATCGAACAACTTGACGCCCAAGCAGCTAGCGTGTACCTAGACTATGCCGGCTCATCGGAAATTCGCCGACGCGTACACCAGCAACTAAACAAGCTGCTCCATAGCAGTTTGATTGGTGGGTCGCACGCTGAAGCGATGGTTTCGTCCTCAGGGTTGCCGGGCCCCAAACCAGTGTTCTTGTTCATTCCAACGCAAGCTTTTAAGCGTGTGGGCGAATGGGGTATGAGTGGCCTGATGGAACGCATGGGTGTTGACTGGCGCACCTTTGTTAACCGGGCAGTGGACCCGATCGATCCTTGGCTGATTGTTCAACACCATGAAGGCGCTGCCGCTGTGCAGAAGGCCTACCAACAAGTCCTTTCCGGTACAGCCGACGCCCGCAGCGGTCACATTCTGCTGCTTTGAGTCCAGGCCTTTACCTCAACGCAAAAAGACCATGAAAATTTCAACTCTGTTGCAATTGACCGTGGCGGCTTATGTCGTATTTTTCACACCCCTGCATTCCTTAGCCCAAAGCAAAGGCACAGCGCTCGATGTAATGATTCAAGAACATTTCAAGGCGGCCAATAAGAAAGGCGACGGTAAGCTCACTCTTGAAGAAGCAAACGCAGGCATGCCAAAGGTTGCAGCCAACTTTGATCTCATTGATACACAAAAACGTGGCTACATCACGGTAGAACAGATCAAAATAATGGCGGCATCACAATGAAACAACTGCAAGATCGCACCGCAGTAATAACTGGTGCAGCATCAGGGTTTGGGCTGGAACTGGCTCGGCTGGCTGCACGAGCCGGAATGTCCGTTGTACTTTCGGACATAGAGGCAGAACCTTTGGCTCGTGCCGAAGCCGAAATTCAAACTATCGGCGCAACTACGCTCGCTATGCGCATAGACGTTTCGCGTGCCGAGGAGGTACAGGCCCTTGCAGAGGCTACTTTCTCTCGGTTCGGGGTGCCCGAACTGCTCATAAACAACGCTGGTATTGCAGCTGGCGGTTTGGCCTGGGAGAACACCCCAAACGAGTGGCACCAGGTCATGGGGGTCAACCTACACGGCGTGGTCAATGGCGTGCGCTCATTTGTTCCCCATATGCTGGAAGCGGCTAAGCGGTCCGATGATTTTGAAGCGCACATCGTCAACGTAGCGTCTATGGCAGGGCTACAGTGCGCGCCACTCATGTCTCTCTACAACGCGTCCAAGTTTGCAGTATTGGGATTCACTGAGACGCTCTATCACGACCTGGCATTGCTGACCGACCGTGTGAACGTTTCGGTAGTCTGCCCGGGCATGGTGCCAACGGGCATCTCGCGTAGCGAACGCCATGCCGCCATCACCACTTTGGCCCCCACGGCCTCGCAACAGCTTGCCCGGTTGATGACTGATCAAGGCATGGCACTTTCGCGTGTATCGGCGGCGGATGTGGCGCAACAGACAATGGCAGCGGTGATGGACAGCCGCTTCTATGTTTTCACGCACCCACAGGATATGCACAATGTCAGTGTTCGGGCAGCTGACCAGCTAGCGGGCCGCAATCCTACCGATCCTTTTGAAAAAATGCCCGGCGTGACGGCCTATTTAAAGAAGTCTTTGAATGCTGGCTGAAATGCCGCTACTTCTATCAAAGTGAGGTATGTCTTTTCCGCGAAGCAAGTAGGGCAATCGAAAACAAGCCTAGTGGAACCAAGATGCCCAAATCAAGCACCAGTCCACCACGGGTGGGTAGGGCCACATTCTTGGCCAGCGCTGCGAATTTATGCGGCGAACCGGCCTTGAAATTGGGGTCGAGGATCATGTCGAGCATGTCGCGGCGGCTGCGGTAACGCACGATCGCCACTTCTTGGAAGAAGTCTGCGCCCGGCGCATTCTCATTCAACAGCCCAGTAATCTTGCTTGCCGTAAACATAGGATAACTTCCGCGGCGCAACAGGTGTGGAAGCACCACCTTTGCATAGGCATCATTAGCGTCAGCACCGGTCACGATACCGAGGTGTAGCGCGCCATCGGCATACACAGCGCGGTCGGAGAACAGCATGAGGTTGAGGTTGTAAAACGGCTTCCCGTCGTCATTTGCAAAAAAGGACCTGATCGCATCCTTTTCACCTTTTGACACCTGCTGGTTCGATTCCATGCCCCTCAAAGCGGTATCGAGTTCGGCGGCAGTCAAAGGCGCTTTGAGCCAAGGCTCATGCCACAGCAGAAACAGTGCATAAACCACAGCAACTGCAACCCAAGGCCAAAAAGATGCTTGGCCTGGGGTCTTTGACGACTTTTCGAGTCTCATACGGGTTCAAGAATCAAAACCTTTTGGTGATCCGAATCTGTACAAACGAACCATTCAATGCGTTGCGACTGTCAACCATCTTCATGTAGGTCAGGTTCATCCCCGCATTGATTGGCCTAATCAGGGTTGTATAAAACACCCCTGCACCGGTGGCGCTAAAGCGATTGCCACCGAAGGTGCCACCTTGATCGTCCTCGTACTGTGTCACTTGCAGCAAGTGCGGCCCAAACACGCCTATGGGTGTGAGATAAGCCGCAGCCAAGTCTAGACCCCAGAAGTTTCCAGTTCGAACGCCGTTATCCGTGTTGGGGGAATTGAACCCCAGACTAGCCCGTGCGCCTAGCGTCAAGTTCTGGTTAGTTTTGAACGAGACGGCACCGCCCGAACGCAGTGTGTAGTAATTGCCGAAACCAACATTTAAGGCGCTGTCTTTGTCGTACTGACCGGTGGGCATGGCCAAGGTTGTACCGAGAACCACCTTCATGTCGTCCTTGACTTGCACCCAAGCCCCGGTAACTTCGATATCCCCCATTGCAGATGCAGAGCCTGTTCCCTTAGCAGAGTTGGAGGCTAATGCTGCTTGGTAATTGGTACCGAAGCCCTGCTGGACAGCTGCCTGCGCTTGGGCTGCCGCCGCAGGCGGAACCGCAGGTGATAGCGTACTCAGGGTCGGCGTGGTCCCGGTCAACGTGAAGGTGCGACTTAACGACGCATGGGGGATATTCACAGAAAAAGAGAGTCGACCACCGTAGTACTCTTCTTCGGTAAGATAACCCAACAGCAGGTTTGAATTGGTTTGGCTTTGCTTTACTGCCACAGCGGCCGAACCCGAAAAACTGGCAGTCCGCACCGCACCGAACACCGGGGTGGGAGTTGAAAAGGAACCAGCTTGCGTTAACCTGAGAGAATCCCCGTCGTTGCCAGACACTTTGTCAACTTCAACTTGGGTGACCACCACATTGCCAAACAAGCCGGGAGTCAGTTTATTTACGACAATTTCTCCGCCCAGTGTTCCCGCTAGGGGGAAGCGGAGTTTCCAACCGTCGGCAGCAAAGGCATGCCCGGTAACGACAAGCAAAGCAGCCGCTGCGAAGGCGGGCCGAGATAAGCGATGACTTAGCATGTTCAATCTCCAAAATGTTAATGACATTTTAAGTGTCATATTTTTCAATGGGAAAGTGAATCATCGTTAACCCTTAGTTTTTGACACTTACAGTGTCAACAATTTCCGATTGAACCCGCAGCTCAGCCACGGCTTATATTGGAATACCATGCCATCCACAAAACAAGTGCGACAACAACATCCAAGCCACTCCCAAACGCTCAAGTTGGAATCTTCGACGGGGGATAAATTGCGGTTGGCTTTGCCAACGCCTGACGGTCGAATCAATCGCAGTGTGGTTACCAAAAAAAAGATTGTGGAAGCGCTCAAGGCGCTGGTTTACGAAGGGTGGCTCTCGCCCACTGCAGAACAAGTCGCCCACCGCGCCAAGATTGGTCTGCGCACCGTGTTTCGACATTTCGATGACCTCAATTCGCTCTACAGCGAAATGAGCAGCGATTTCGAATCTCTGCTCGCGCCAGTGTTAAATACTCGTCTAGTCGGGGAGTCTTGGCAGGATCGCCTTATGCACAGCTTGGAGCTTCGGGCAGGACTGTATGACCGTATCGCCGCGATGTACCTTGCCGCGCAAGTTCATCGCCATCAATCCACTGTAGTGGCCGAAAACATTGCGCGTGATGTGGCTCGGCTTCGTGCCATCAGTCGACATATGCTGCCCGCCTCCGTTCAACAGAATGCGGTGGTGTTTGAAACACTTGACCTCCTGATGAGTGTGGATGCGTGGGTTCGTTTGCGCAGGGATCAACAGTTGTCAGCGAACGACGCATTGAAGGTCGTGCGCCTGGGCGTGAAGGCGGTGTTGGAAACTATTGCGTAGCAATACTTGAGGGGTAATAGCGGTATGCCAACCTACCCAAACTCGTTGCAGGCGCTGTGCCGCGTACCGCCATGGCCAAGATACTTGTCAGGGTATTTGCTCA
Source organism: Rhodoferax sp. (assembly GCA_029865675.1). Lineage (GTDB taxonomy): Bacteria > Pseudomonadota > Gammaproteobacteria > Burkholderiales > Burkholderiaceae_C > Allorhodoferax. The sequence goes on along the minus strand of JARXAU010000003.1, from coordinate 149 downwards.
ACACCCTCTTCGGGGCCCTGGAAAACTGGGCCGCCGGGGTTTCGTTGACGCGATCGCTGCGGGGTCTTTTTTTGCTTAAGCACACATTTTCCGAGAGCGCGCGGGGACTTGAAAAGCGCGCCGCCGTGCAGCTTGCGGCGCCTCAGCAC
>JARXAU010000120.1 GCA_029865675.1 Rhodoferax sp. | reverse complement strand
CACCAGTGTGGACGCGCCGGGTCGGGTCGAAGCGCATGTGAACCCGTATTTGACGACTTCTGAGGTGGCTGCTGAGAACGGTGCCACCTGCGCCCGCGAAGACGAAGCCAAGCAAGTGGCCCAGGACGCAGAAAAGTCAGGCACAGGCACCGCAGTGTCTACATTGCCCGCGCAGCCGCAAACCATGCTTTTCGTGGCCAACCCCGCGCTCAAGGCCAAACTCAAGGTGCCGCCGCGTGAGCGCTCGGTGATCCGCCTGCCCAGCTACGAGCAGGTGCGTGCCGACCCGGTGCTCTATGCCCACGCCAACCGCGTGCTGCATCTTGAGACCAACCCCGGCAACGCCCGCGCTCTGGTGCAAGCCCACGGCGAAGGCGTCACCGCCCGCGACGTGTGGATCACGCCGCCACCCATTCCGCTCACCACCGCCGAGATGGATATGGTGTTTGACCTGCCCTACGCGCGCAGCCCGCACCCCAGTTATGCGGACGAGAACGGCAGCCACGACGGCGCCACCAAAATCCCGGCCTGGGAGATGATCCGCTTTAGCGTCAACATCATGCGCGGCTGCTTTGGTGGCTGCACGTTTTGTTCGATCACCGAGCACGAAGGCCGCATCATCCAAAGCCGATCAGAAGACTCGGTCATCAAAGAGATTGAAGACATTCGCGACAAGGTCAAAGGCTTTACCGGCACGATTTCCGACCTGGGCGGCCCCACCGCCAATATGTACCGCCTGGGCTGCCGCAGCCCCGAGATTGAGGCCGCGTGCCGCAAACCCAGCTGCGTCTACCCCGGCGTGTGCCAAAACCTGACCACCGACCACGGCCCGCTGATCAAAATGTACCGCCGGGGACGCGCGCTTAAGGGCATCAAGAAGATTTTGATCGGCTCGGGTCTGCGCTATGACCTGGCTGTGAAGAGCCCGGAATACATCAAAGAGCTGGCGCAGCACCACGTGGGCGGCTACCTCAAGATCGCGCCCGAGCACACCGAAGCCGGCCCGCTGTCCAAGATGATGAAGCCGGGTATTGGCTCGTACGACAAGTTCAAAACCCTGTTCGAAAAGTTCAGCGCCGAGGCGGGGAAAAAGCAGTTTTTGATTCCTTACTTCATCGCCGCCCACCCGGGCACCACCGACGAAGACATGATGAACCTGGCGGTGTGGCTGAAGAAAAACAGCTTTCGCGCCGACCAGGTGCAAACCTTTTACCCCAGTCCCATGGCCACGGCCACGGCCATGTACCACAGCGGGCGCAACCCCTTGCGCAAAATCCACCGCGCCGCCGAGAGCGATGAGGAAACCGTGGACGTGGTGCGCGGCGAAAAGCGCCGCCGCCTGCACAAAGCCTTTTTGCGCTACCACGACCCCAACAACTGGCCCCTCTTGCGCGAAGCGCTCAAAGCCATGGGCCGCGCAGATCTGGTGGGCAATGGCAAACACCATTTGATTCCCACCTTCCAGCCCCTGGGCGACGGCGCTTACCAATCTGCGCGAAAGAAGAACAGCACGCCGGTGGTCAAGGCCTCGGCCAAAACCGCAGCCCCGCAAAATGGCCGCATGCTGACCCAGCACACCGGCTTGCCGCCGCGTGTGACCGGGGCGAAGCCGCTGGGCGCGCGCAAAGCCAAGCCCTTGTCTGGCCGTTAAGCGGCCTAAGGCTCCAGCGTAAACAACGGAATATCGTGCTTGGCCCCCAGCGCATCCAGCTGCGCGCGGGTTTTGGTGGCCAAGAATTCGGCCACAGCGGCGTGGGTAGCGGGCGCCATCATGGACTTAACGCTGGCGTCTTCCACACCGGCTTGCTGGCACAGCGATTTGGCAAAGTGCGGCTCCAGCGCCGCCACGGCCACGCGGCCGTTTTTGCAGGGGTAGACGCGGTAGCCCGCGTGGCCGCCACCTACGGCTGCGCCGGGGGTGGTCAGGCCCCAGGTGCGGGGCAGGGCCAGGTAGTGGGCGGCGTCTGACAGCGCCACTTGCAGGCGCACGCCTTTACCGGTTTTGAGCTGCGCCAGGCGCGCTTGCAACACCGCCTCACTGGCCATCAGCGAGCCGCCCATGTCGGCATATAGCGTGGGCGGCAAGTCCTGGCCGTGCACCAAGCCAGCTTCGGCCAAATAGGTCAGGTCATGGCCGGGTTCTTCAGCGCGCTCGTGGGGGGCACCCACAATTTCTACCATGCACAGCGGGGGGTAGGCGCGGCGCAGCGTGGGCCAGTCGATGCCCAATTTTTTCAGCGCCGAGGGGCGAAACGAGGTGATCAGCACGTCCGCTTTGGCCAGCGCGCGATGCAGCGCTTTTTGGCCTGCTGCGGTTTTCAGGTCCGCGCTATGGGTTTTGACGCCTTGGTGCAAGGTGGCGTAGGCCTGGGGGTTGTACTGGCCCATGGGGTCGCCTGAGCTGCCTGCGGGCGCGGCCGCAGGGGCCGGCGGCTCCAGCTTGACGCAGCTAGCGCCCATGGCCTGCAGGCGCATGAGCGCTGCCGGGCCGGGCAAATTCAGCGCTAGGCTGACGATGCGCACGCCTTTGAGGGGGCGCAGGGGTTTGGCGGCAGGGCGTTTAGGTGCGGTCATGGTGGTTTGGCAATGGACGGTTGGGGGAGGGCGGTGCGCATCGTGGAGTGCGCTCTGCGATGGGTATGGTGAAAAGTGGTCAGGCCGCAGACGGCGCGGCTTGCTGCTGAGGAATCTGTGCCGTCCATTGCGCCCACCAGGCCAGGGCTTGGGCGGGGGCGTCGTCGGCCAGCATGGCGTCTATCTCGCACATTGCGCCTATGCGTTGGGCGCCCAGGTCTTGCAGGCGCGTGTCAAAGGCCTTTGCGCCGCCACAAAAGGTGTCGCCGTAGCTGCTGTCGCCCAGGGCGACCAGGCCATAGCGCGTTGTGCCCAGGTACTGGGGCTGCAAGTCCAGGCTTTGGTACAGGGCTTGCGCGTTGTCCGGCACGTCGCCATTGCCGGTGGTGGAGCAGCACAGCAAGAATAATCCGTCTTGCGCAAACGCCGCTGTCGTCAGGCCGTCCATGGGCAGTACTTGGGGCTCAAAACCCAGATCGGCGGCGGCGAACGCGAGGGTTTGGGCCACCTCGGTGGCGTTGCCGTGGACGGTGCCGACCAGAATGTGAAGCTGCATGGGGCGCAAAGGTCTTTATAAAAACGAAGCGGGGCCAATGATAGGGGCAATAATCCCCAGCTCTCAGGGCAGCGTGCATGCCTTATTGAGCGGCCCGATCAGCCCTTTTTCCGCCCTGCTTTTGACCCCGTTTGCGCCCTCGTTTGTGACTCCTTTTTTACCCCGTTTTGCCCTTTTTGACCCTTCGCTAGGTAGCCGTTTTGACCTCTGACTCCCCCAACGCCGAGCTTTTTCCCGAATTGCCCCAGCCGCCTGCGGCCCCCAAGGCGCGCGCCGGACGGCCAGCAAAAACCGCGCGGACCCAAGCGCCCCAAGCAAGGGGCCTTACTCCGGTCCATGCTCTAGTCCAAGCAGCTACCGCGCTGAACTCTCCCCCCAACCCCGGCACCGCTGTCCCGGCGCCGCAAGACCTAGAAGCCCAGGCCCAAGCCCTGGAGGCCCACCCCGACTACCGCGTGCTGCGCCGCTTGCGACCTCGCTTGCTGTGGTCGGCCGCACCAGGCCAGGACGTGGTGCGCGTGGTGGTGCTCGATACCGAAACCACCGGCCTGGACCACGCCAAAGACAAAATCATCGAACTGGCCCTGCTGCGCGTGGACGTGGACCGCGCCACCGGCCTGCCCGTCGGCCCGGTGCAGGTGTTTGACGAGCTGGAAGACCCCGGCATGCCCATTCCCAAGGAGGCGTTGGCGATTACCGGCATTACCGATGCGGAGGTTGCGGGCAAGCGCCTGGACGAGGCGCGCATTGCCGCGCTGATGGAGGGCGTGGACGTGGTGATTGCGCACAACGCCGGGTTTGACCGCCCGTTTTGCGAAGCGCGCCTGCCCCTGTTTCGCAACTACGCCTGGGCCTGCTCATTTGCGGATTTGGACTGGAAGGCGCAGGGCCGCAGCTCCAGCAAGCTCGAAGCCCTGGCCCAGGGCCTGGGCCTGTTTTATGACGCCCACCGCGCCGAGATGGACTGCCACGCATTGCTGGCGGTGCTGGCCGCGCCCTTGCCCACCACGCCCGATGCGACGGGCATGGCCCGTTTGCTGGCCATTGCGCAAACCCCGTTTTTCCGGCTGCAAGCCACTGGCGCGCCTTTTGAGGCCAAAGACTTGCTCAAAGGCCGCGCCTACCGCTGGAACGCGGAGTTGCGCGTCTGGCACACCCGCCTGGGCGACGAAGCAGCGCTGGAGGCGGAATGCATGTGGCTCAAAGCCAGGGTCTACGGCCAGCGCAGCGCCAGCGTGATGGTAGAAAAAGTGGACGCCCTGACCAAGTACGCCGCGCGCAGCGGTGCCTTGGCGCCCCGCACGTTGTGATGGGAAAAAAGGTGCAGTTTCAGCTCATAGGCGTGCAAGCCGCCAAGGTGCGCCGGGTAATGATCAACGACCGCCTGGTGCCATCGGCCATGCACAAGACCGCCGTGGCCGGCCCGGTGCGCGTGGGCGCGCTGGGGCTGGAAGTAGACGAACAGGCCGATTTGTCGGTGCACGGCGGGCTGGAAAAAGCGGTTTACGCCTACCCGCACGAACACTACGCCTATTGGCGCCAGGCCAGAGTGGACGCTGGGCTGGGCGGTATTGACGACGCGCTCTTGCCCGGCGCCCTGGGCGAAAACTTGACCCTGCAAGGCCTGCTAGAAGCCGATGTGTGGGTAGGCGACGTGCTGCAGTTTGCCGATTGCACTTTGCGCGTGACCCAGCCGCGCGAACCTTGCTTCAAATTCAACGCCTCCATGGGCTTTAACCAGGCGTCAAAGCAAATGGCGCAGACCGGGTTTTGCGGCTTTTACTTGGCCGTGGACCGGCCCGGCACTGTGCAAGCCGGTGAATTTGGCACGCTGGTGCCCGGCCCCCGGCGGGCGAGTATTTCAGAGCGTTTTCAGGCCAAGATGTTCAAGCATTTGCGCTGAGTGGGCTATTACGGTGCGGTCCCGCCGCCGGTGAGCTGAGGTTTTTTCAAAACTTCTTGACGCAGATTTTTTGTATACGCGCTAATTCAGCGCACTACGAATTCGACCCCAGCAAAGACCAAAGCAAGCTCACAAAGCACGGCTTGTCTTTGTCTTGTGCGTAGGACTTTGAATGGGAGACCGCCGTGGTTAGCGAGGACACGCGCACGCTTTACGCTGAAACAAGGTTTCAAGCCACCGGCAAGGGCTGGCAAACCCGTGTGAATGCCGCCCTGCGCCAATTCATCGCTGAGCACCCGCTCGGTCGCTAAGCCCGTAGCGGCCTGAGGTCTACAGGCTGCAATAACTATCATGATGCGGGGGGAACTGCCTGCGCGCCAGGCCTCTCATCTGTTCGACAGAAAGTCTGTCTATGAAGCAGCGGCGCGCCCTCAAACTGCCTGAGCCAAACGGGTGGGTGACCCAAATCCGTGCAAGGGTTGGTCTGATGCGCTTGATGTCCCCATCTGTCAAAAAGCGGTTGAGCCTGCGCGTTCATTGGCTATGATGACTGCTACGCCAGGCGAGTCCCTCACACGGGGGGTGGGCACAACAATCGGGAAGGACCATCACATGGCATTAAACAGTCCGTGGCTGCATGCCCGCAGCGCAACAAGCGCAGACGATATCGATTTCGAGATCAAAGGCCAGGAACTGCAGTTTGTCGAGATCGAGCTTGATCCGGGCGAAAGCGCAGTTGCAGAGGCCGGCGCTTTCGTGTGGAAGGACGCGGCTATTGAAATGACCACCGTGTTTGGCGACGGCAGCGCCGATCAAGGCAGCGGCTTCATGGGCAAGTTGCTGGGCGCGGGCAAGCGGCTGATTACGGGCGAGAGCCTGTTTACCACCGTGTTCACCCACCACGGGTCTGGCAAGGCGCGCGTTGCTTTTGCATCGCCCACGCCGGGCGCGATTCTGCCGCTCAAGTTGTCCGACCTGGGCGGCACCTTGATCTGCCAAAAGGACAGTTTTCTGGCAGCGGCGCGCGGTGTGACCATCGGCATCGCCTTCCAGCGCCGCGTGATGACGGGGCTGTTTGGCGGTGAAGGTTTTATCATGCAAAAGCTCGATGGCGATGGCTGGGTATTTGTCCAAATGGGCGGTACGCTGACCGAGCGCCACCTGCAGCCCGGCGAAGAAATCCACGTCGATACCGGCTGTCTGGCAGCCTACACGCCGTCGGTCACGTTTGACCTGATCAGCGCGGGCGGTGTGAAAAGCATGCTGTTCGGTGGCGAGGGCATGTTCTTTGCTCGGCTCACCGGGCCGGGCAAAGTGTGGATCCAGTCTTTGCCGTTTGCGCGGCTTGCGGGCCGGATGCTGGCGGCAGCCACGCCGGGCGGCGGACAGAACCGCGGCGAGGGTTCCGCGCTGGGCGTGCTCGGCGATTTCGTTCAGGGCAACCGCTGACCCGATCGGCGCTTTCGGCCGGATCTGGCATGGCGGCGCGGCAGGGTACCCGCTGAGCGGTGGTCTTGGGGCGGCGACGGTCTGGAACCGCATGTCAAGCTGCCGGCACGGCGCGATCGCTTCTCATGACCACGAAAGTAAGCGCATGGCACCGCGCCATGCAAGCAGCACCTACATTGCGGCAAAGACAATTGCGTTGCGCGCACGGGAACTTGGCGATGGGGCCCGCCGGCCAAAGCCCGTGAACGAGGTGCTGCAGAACCCGCTGTGGTTGCTGAGCAGCAGATCAATCAGTAGGGGCCAAGATGCCGCACAGGGTCGCCATGGGTGACTTCCTGGGTCAGCCCACGTTCAGCGATAGCATGGGCATGGCGGGGGAGGTGGCGCATGGGAGTGGTACGAATTTGCCGTCAGCGCGGTAGGCAAACCTTTCAGACGGATTGGAGGCTTTTTTCTACATCTTGGTCAAACTGCGCCATCGCAGCAAGTGTCAAAGGGTCGGTGGCCAAACTCGCTGCAAATTCGGGCCGCACCGTGACCGCATGGGCACCGCTGGCTATCAAGCGCGACAGCACATCGGCCGACTTGATGCTGGCTGCGAGTAATTGCGGGCCATCGGCCTGAATAGCGACGCAGGCTTCGATCAAAGCCCATACATCGCGCCCGTCTGCTTGCAGGCGCCCCACATAAGGGGCCACATAGCGGGCGCCTTGGGCGCGGGCCCACAACAACTGCACCGGGTTGGACAGACCGGTCAGCAGCGTGGGCACGTCCCAAGCTCGAACCTCTTGAAGCACAGGCTGCCACGCGGGGTGACAAGGCAGCTTGATGGTCAGTCGCACGCCTACCTGTAGGGCGGCGGGTAGCAGCACTTCCAGCCATTGCGCGGCCTCGCGACCATCGGGGCGCGGCAATTGCAGCATCAGCTCTGGCAGGTGGGCGTTTCCTGCCTGCGCCACCAGCTTCAAATAGCCCGGCAGGCTCACCGGCAATCCGGCCTGCAAAACCAGCGTGGGATTGGTAGTCACGCCCTGCACCGGAGGGCAGCCCGCAGGCAAGGCCCATTGGTGAGCGTTGGCTGAGTCGAGGTAAAACTTCATGCGGCGTTTTGTTTCAGGAAAATGTCTTTGTCGGGGAAAAACTGGCTGTGCAGCGGTAACAAAGCACCGCCCAAAGCCCGCGCATGCGCGCCGACTTGACCGGTCAACAAAGGCGGTTGGTGCATGCCATCGAAGCGGTAGCCAGACAGAGCCTCTTGCGTAGCAGCGATCAAGGCAGCCATGAGTGGCGCACCGAGCGAGCCGTCTATCACCACCGCATCAAGATCGAGCAAGGCAGCCGAGCTCGCCGCCGTCATGGCCAGCGCTTGGCTTGCCTGGGCAATCCATGGGCCGGTAAATGCTGCATAGGCCGCGTCCATGATGTTGTCTTGGTGGATCAGCATGGGGTTGTGCCCGGCCGCCAGCAAGGCTTGCTCTAGCTGCCAACCCGAGGCGGTTTGGAGCAACTGTGGTGGCCTGTCCGAACCTTTGAGCTCAGGCTTAGCCAAGCCCACGGGCAATGAGCCGATGGCCCCGGCGTTACCACGATCGCCGTTCATGATGTGGCCTGACAAAACCAAGCCCCCCCCGATAAAGGTACCTACAAACACATAGAGAAAGCTACGTACGCTGCGGCCCTGGCCTTGCAGTAACTCGGCCACACAGGCGGCCGTGGTGTCTTTGGCAAAAACCACCGGCAAATCGGTCAGGCGCTGAACTTCTGTAACCAGGTCGATGTGCTCCCAGCGGGCCAAGGCGTGCGCGGCTTGTCCACCCATAAGGTCCGCCCATTTGTGCAGCGACAGCGGTGCCGTCAAACCCACGCCTACGGTGCGCGGCCACCAGTCGCCCATGCGTTCTTTCAGGCCTTGCAGGCCTTGCGCCATGGACTGAAACAGCTGGTCCGGGTCGGGGTAGTCGTACAGCACCTCCACCCGCGCGACGGGCTGGCCGCAAAAGTCGGCCACGAGCAGCTCAAGGTTGCGTCGCCCCACCTGAATGCCGACGCTGAATGCGCCGTGCGGGTTGAGCGACAGCGGCACCGAGGGCTGGCCGATCTTGCCGCGTACCCGGTCTTGCTTGACCAGCAAACCGTCGTCGAGCAAGCGCCCCACGATGATGCCAACGGTTTGATTGGACAGCTGTGTCAGCCGGGCGAGATCGGCTTTGGGGATAGCTCCGTGGTGGCGAACGGCCTGCAAAACAATGCGCTCGTTGAACTGGCGCATACCCACATGGTTGGAGCCCCGCAGGGCGGCTGGTGCCGCAGCGCCGTTCATAGATTGATCAAACCCCAACGCATTAAAAAAGAATTACGCCCTTGCAAAACATGGCGTTGCCGTAGGCCGTGGCCTCGCCGCTTTGCACGATCAGGCTCGCGCCTTTGATCTTGTCATAAAAGGCAAAGCGCTCCACGCCTTCCACGCGCTGCTCGGGCACGCCTTCCTTGCCCAGGCAATCCACCACCGCCTGATGGGCGGGCGTGCGGTGCGTGTCGGGCTGGTGGCACACGCGCATGTAGGCAGCGGGCTGGGCCACGTCGTCGGCCAGTGGTATCACCGACAACACCGCTTGGCTGACGCGCGCCAAGCTGTTGCCGGGCAGGCGCACCACGGGTTTGCCGTGGCTCAAAAAGTCGGCGGTGAAGTTGGCGTCCACCACCGCCACCCATTCCCCGTGGCCCATGGCGGACAGGTGCATCAGCAGTTCGGGCGTGAGCAGAGGGTCAATACCTTTTAGCATGCCAGCGCCTCCTCTTCGCGGAACTTGGCGGGGTCGATGGCGCCAGTGATCAGGCCCACGATTTCTTCGGGGTTGGTGTCTTGGGTGGGGCGGCTGCAAATGATGCGGCCCTGGCGAAATACCCAGATGCGGTCCACCAAGTCAAACACCTGGCGCAGGTTGTGGCTGATGATGATGAGCGGCACGCCCTGGGTCTTCAGGCCTTTGATGATTTGCTCCACGCGCGCCGTCTCCGCCACGCCCAGGGCGGCGGTGGGCTCGTCCAGGATGATGAGTTTTTTGGCAAACCCGGCAGCGCGCGCAATGGCCACGCACTGGCGCTGGCCGCCGGACATGCCGCGCAGGCTCTCGGACATGTCTTGAATCTTCACGCCCGTGGTTGACAGCATCTGGGTGGACTGTTCGCGCATGGCCTTGTGGTTTAGGACCGACAGGGGTCCGAGCTTAAGGCGAGTTAGTTCGCGGCCCAGAAAGATGTTGGCCGGCACATCCAGGTCTTCGGCCAAGGCCAGCGTCTGGTAGACGGTCTCTATCCCCTGGTCACGCGCGTCCAGCGGCGAGCGAAAACTCACTGGTCGGCCGTCGAGCAATATGTCGCCTTGGTTGGGCTGTTCCACGCCGGTAATCAAGCGCACAAAGGTGCTTTTCCCCGCGCCGTTGTCGCCCACGATGGCAGCGTGTTCGCCCGGTTGCAGGCTGAAATGGGCGTCGGTGAGCGCTTTCACGCCGCCGTAGTGTTTGGTGATGCCGCTGATGCGCAGCACTGCTTGCTTTGGGGTCATACGGATTTCTTTGGTTTGATAGCGCGCTCAAGCGAGGCGAAGGGTCAAAAAGTTCCGCCAACTACCGACGTGAACCAGCGAATAGGGCGCGAGCATGCCATAGTTTGCCAGGAATTCTTATTAGTAAAACCCCTAGATTTAATTAGTCGCTTATCTGCTTTAATCCTGTTCCAGCACGCAACAGGCTCGTCTGTGCGGCTAACCCCCACCCCACTGGAGACACTGACATGAACACAAAACGCACTCTGGGCCGCTTGGCCATCGCTTTGGCAGCTGCGGGCCTAATGGCCAGCGCAATGGCTGAAACCACCATCGCTTACATCACCAACGGCAACACCAATGAGGGCTGGACCCTGATCAACGGCGGCGCCAAAGCTGCTGGCACCAAGGCCGGCGTCAAGTTCATTGAACTCGCTGCCGAAAAAGGCGAACTGTCCAAGCAATTGGCCATTGTTGAAGACATGATCACCCGCAAGGTCAACGCGATTGCCATTGCTCCGGTCGATAGCGCCGGCATTGCCCCCGCTATCAACAAGGCCCTGGCCGCGGGCATCAAGGTTGTGGCAGTGGACACCAATGTCACTGGCTCCAAGATCACGTCTTACGTGGCCACCGACAACATCAAGGCTGCCATGGTGCAAGGCAAATGGGCGGCTGAGCAAATCAAAGACGGCGATACCGTGATTTACGTGACCGGCGACCTGGGCCAGTCCACCGGCCAAGAGCGCAAAAAAGGCTTTGTGGATGGCTTGAACGGCGTGCGCAAGAACGTCAAGATTGTGGAAGTGCCCACCACCTGGGACCAAACCATGGCCCAAAACGGCGTGGAAACCGCATTGCGCGCCAACCCGACTGCCAAGATCATCGCTTGCGCATGGGACGGCGGCGCACTGGGCGCCAAGGCTGCGTTGATGGCGGCTGGCAAAAAAGCGGGTGACGTAAAGATCGCTGGTTTTGACGGCTCTCCTGGCGGCCTGGACATGATGAAGCAAGGCTGGCAGTCCGCCAACGCCGCACAAATGCTGGCCAAAATCGGCCAGGTGGGCGTGGAAACCGCCATTGCTGCGGCTGAAGGCAAAAAAGTCGAAGCCCGCATCGACACCGGTTCCTTCTTGGTGCTGCCGTCCAACGTGGACCAGTTCGCCAAAGACTCTGGCGTGGGCCAGTTCATGAAAGTGAAGTAAATCCCCTTCGCTACCGGGCAGCTTGCGTGTGCAAGCGCCCCCGGTGGACAAGGCGACCGCCAGCACAACTTGCTGGTGGTCGTTCGTTTTTTGTAATTAGGAACCGTTTTCATGAAGTCCCTCACCCGACAAGAATGGTATGGCGCACTGGTGGCCGTGCTGGTC
>JARXAU010000031.1 GCA_029865675.1 Rhodoferax sp. | reverse complement strand
GTCGGTGCCGGTGCGCAGCACCTGCAGGGGCGGCGCGGTGCGGCGGTGGTTGCCCTGGCGGCCCAAGCCGGTGGCGACCACGGTCACGCGCACCTGGTCGCCCAGGTTGTCGTCAAAGGCGGTGCCATAAATCACATGGGCTTCAGACGAAGCGTAGGCGCGAATGGTGTTCATCGCCAGTTTCGATTCGCTGAGTTTGAGCGAGCCTTTGGCCGCAGTAATCAGCACCAGCACGCCTTTGGCGCCCGAGAGGTCTATGCCTTCGAGCAGCGGGCAGGCCACGGCCTGTTCGGCGGCGATGCGGGCGCGGTCTGGGCCTTTGGCCAAGGCGGTGCCCATCATGGCCTTGCCTTGCTCGCTCATGACGGTGCGCACGTCCTCAAAGTCGACGTTCACGTGGCCGGGTACGTTGATGATTTCGGCAATGCCGCCCACGGCGTTCTTCAGCACGTCGTTGGCGTAGGCGAAAGCCTCATCTTGGCTTACGTCTTCGCCCAACACTTCAAGAAGCTTTTCGTTGAGAACCACGATCAGCGAGTCAACGCAGCCTTCTAGCTCAGCGAGCCCGGCGTCGGCATTTTTCATGCGCGGGCCGCCTTCAAACTCAAAGGGCTTGGTCACCACGCCCACGGTCAAAATGCCCATGTCTTTGGCCACCTTGGCGATGATGGGCGCAGCCCCCGTGCCGGTGCCCCCGCCCATGCCTGCGGTGATGAACAGCATATTGGCGCCTTCGAGCGCGGCGCGAATGTCAGCGTCTGCTTGCTCGGCGGAGTCGCGACCCTTGTCGGGGCGGCTGCCCGCGCCTAGGCCGCTCTCACCGAGCTGGATGCGCCGGTGCGCGCTGCTGCGGTTCAGGGCCTGAGCGTCGGTGTTGGCGCAAATGAATTCGACGCCGGTGACCGACGACTGGATCATGTATTCCACCGCGTTGCCGCCGCCGCCGCCGACGCCGATGACCTTGATCAAAGTGCCTTGGTTGAAAGATTCGTCTTCAATGAGTTCGATGGTCATGCGAGGCTCCTAGTGGTTTTGTAAACAGTAAAAAAGAAATATGAAAAGGGGTGTACCGAGGGGCGACTGCGCGGGGGTGGCCCCGCGCGCGCCATCCACAAGCGATTGGCGTGGCGCAGTTGCCAGCGGTGCGGTGCAAAAGTTGGGTGCATTTAAAAGGTCCCGGCAAAGAAATCGCGAATCTGGCCAAAGGCGCTTTTGACGGAGCCGCCTTTTTGCGCCACCTTGAGGCCGCGCAGGCGCGCGATGCGGGCTTCCTCCAAAAAGCCCATCACCGTGGCGGCACGGGGCTGGGCCACCATGTCAGCCAAGGCGCCGCCATACAGCGGTATGCCACGGCGCACCGGTTTGAGAAAAATGTCTTCGCCCAGCTCCACCATGCCGGGCATGACGCAGCTGCCACCGGTAAGCACAACCCCGGAGGACAGCACTTCTTCAAAACCCGACTCGCGCATTACCTGGTTGACCAGGGTGAATATTTCTTCAATGCGCGGCTCAATCACGCCAGCGAGCGCCTGGCGGCTGAGCATGCGCGGGCTGCGGTCGCCCAGGCCGGGCACCTCTACTTGGACGTCAGGGTCTACCAGCACCTGCTTGGCGTGGCCGCTTTCGACCTTGATTTCTTCGGCGTCTTTAGTGGGGGTGCGCAGCGCCATGGCGATATCGCTGGTGATCAGGTCCCCGGCAATTGGAATTACCGCCGTATGGCGAATAGCGCCATTGGTGAAGATGGCGATGTCAGTGGTGCCTGCGCCAATATCCACCAGCGCCACGCCGAGTTCGCGCTCGTCTTCGGTCAACACCGACAGGCTGCTGGCCAGCGGGTTGAGCATGAGCTGCTCGACCTCCAAGCCGCAGCGGCGCACGCATTTGATGATGTTTTCTGCCGCGCTTTGGGCGCCAGTGACGATGTGCACCTTGGCTTCTAGGCGCATGCCGCTCATGCCGATGGGCTCTTTCACGTCCTGGCCGTCGATCACAAACTCTTGTGGTTCGACCAGCAGCAGGCGCTGGTCGCTGGAGATATGGATGGCTTTGGCGGTTTCTACGACGCGGGTCACGTCGGCCTGGGTCACTTCACGGTCCTTGATGGCCACCATGCCGCTGGAGTTGATGCCGCGGATATGGCTGCCCGTAATGCCGGTGTAGACCCGGGTAATCTTGCAGTCGGCCATTAGCTCGGCCTCTTTGAGCGCTTGTTGGATGCTGTGCACCGTGGCGTCGATGTTGACCACCACGCCGCGTTTGAGGCCGTTGCTGGGCGCCGAGCCAAAGCCGGCGAGGCGAAGCGTGCCCCCAGGCAGCACCTCGGCCACCACCGCCATTACCTTGGCGGTGCCGATGTCTAAACCGACGACTAAGTCTTTGTATTCTCGGGCCATGGTGCGTACCTGCTTGGTTAATCTCTAAGGGGTGGGTTTGGCATCGGACACGGTGGTGATGCCGCGCAGCCGAATGGCGTAGCCGTTCTCATGGCGCAGATCGGCGGTCTCTACCGCGCTCAGGGGCCGGTCATACCGGGCCACGACGCGGGTCAGGGTTTTCAAGAAGTTGCGTGTGCGGCTGGAAAGTTCCTCCAGGTCCCCGCGCCCCGCTTCAATCACGGCACCGCCTTGGAGCAGGATGCGCCAACTGCCTTGGCTGGTCAGCTCTAGGGCGTCAATTGGCAGGTTCATGGCCGAAAACTGCGGCTCCAAGGCGCGGTAGGTGATGAGTACTGCGCTGCTTTGGCCCTGCGGCCCGTTCAGGCGCGGCAGGCCTTCTTGCTCCACCTCGGCGACATTGGCGTCAAACACCTCGCCAAAACTGTTTAGCAGGCGTGGCTCGCTCTCGTCGCCCCAAAAAGCAGCGGCCTGGTGCTCTTGCAGTTGCACCCGCAGGCGGTTGGGGTAGTCGCGGTGCACTACAGCCTTGCGTACCCAAGGCATGGTCTCAAACACCTCGCGCGTGTGCTTCAGGTTGACGGTAAAAAACGAACCTTTGACTCGCGCGACCACATGGGCGCGCACCGTGGGCACATTGCTGTGGCTGGTGTCGCCCAGCACCGTAATGCTTTGCAAAGCAAACGCGGCTTGGCTGCCCACCCAGCGTGCGATGGCCAGCGCCATCAAGGCGCAAAACACCGCTAGGAGAAGCGCGGTGGCGACGTTCATAAGGCGCACGTCCAGTCCAGTTGCTTCCCCCCGGTTCATGGCGTGCTCCGGTGGGCGGCGCTGCTGTCTAGCGTGGCCAAGGCCAGCAGGCGCAGGCACAAGTCCTCGTAACCAACACCCTGGGCGCGGGCCGACATGGGCACCAGCGAGTGGCTGGTCATGCCCGGCGAGGTGTTCATTTCCAGCAAAAAGGGCTTGCGGTCACTGGCGCGAACCATCAAATCCGCCCGGCCCCAGCCCCGGCAGCCCAGCGCGCGGTAGGCTGCTAGGACGATGCGGGCGATTTCCGCCTCTTCAGGCACGGGCAGTCCGCTGGGGCACTGGTAAGAGACCGCATCGGTAAAGTATTTGTTCTGGTAGTCGTAAGCACCATCGGGCGCCTGGATGCGCACCACCGGCAGGGCGGTGGCGAGCGCGCCGCTTCCTATCACGGGGCAGGTCACTTCTTCGCCCACAATAAATTCCTCGCACAAGACCTCGGGTTCGTACCGCGCAGCCAGGGCCAGCGCCGGGGCCAGTTGCTCGGCCTGCGTCACTTTGCTAATGCCAATTGACGATCCTTCGTGCGGCGGTTTGACGATCAGCGGTAGTCCGAGAGTGGCGAGCACGCTGGCTAAGTCGGCCTCGGTGCGCTGCTCGGGTCCCAGCACACGGGAGCGCGGCGTAGGCAGGCCCTCGGCGCGCAGAAGGCGCTTGGTCATCACCTTGTCCATAGCCACACTAGACGCCATCACGCCCGAGCCGGTGTAAGGAACGCCCATCAGCTCCAGCGCGCCTTGGATGGTGCCGTCTTCGCCGAAGCGACCATGCAGCGCGATAAAGCAGCGCGCAAAGCCCTGGGCCTTGAGCGTCCAGAGCTCGCGCTCGGCGGGGTCAAAGGCGTGGGCGTCCACGCCTTGGGCGCGTAGCGCTTTCAACACCCCAGTTCCCGATAGCAGGGATATCTCGCGTTCAGCCGACGCGCCGCCCATGAGCACTGCGACTTTGCCGAAGGTTTGCGCGCTCATGCCTGAACTCCTATGGTTTGCGTCGAGGCTTGCAGCAGCTCCACCACCTTGGCCGGTACCGCGCCCATCGACCCTGCGCCCATGCACAGCAGCACGTCGCCGCATTGGGCATTGGCCACGGCGGCTGCAGCCATGGCATGGATATCGTCTACAAAAACCGGCTCCACCTTGCCGGCCACGCGCAGGGCGCGGGCGAGGGCGCGGCCGTCGGCAGCTACCAAAGGGGCCTCGCCTGCGGCATAGACCTCTGCCAAGAGCACCGCGTCGGCCTGGCCCATGACCTTGATGAAATCTTCAAAGCAGTCGCGGGTGCGGGTGTAGCGGTGGGGCTGAAAGGCCAGTACCAGGCGCCGGCCCGGAAAGGCGCCGCGCGCTGCGGCCAAGGTGGCCGCCATTTCCACCGGATGGTGGCCGTAATCGTCCACCACCGTGACCACGCCGCCCTGGGGCAGCGCATGGTCGCCATAGCGCTGGAAGCGACGACCCACACCTTTGAATTCGGCAAGAGCCGCTTGCACCGCAGCGTCGTCGATATTGAGTTCGACCGCCACGGCAATGGCCGAAAGAGCGTTGAGCACGTTGTGGCGTCCAGGAAGGTTGAGCACCACGTCCAGGTCCGGCAGGGTCACGCCGTTGCGCCGCTGCACGGTGAAGTGCATTTGGCCGTCCACCGCGCGCACGTTAACGGCGCGCACCTGGGCACCTTCCTCAAACCCGTAGCTGGTAATCGGGCAGGTGACCTGGTCCACGATGGCGCGCACGGCGGCGTCATCGGTGCACAAAATGGCCGTGCCATAAAACGGCATGCGGTGCAAAAAGTCGACAAAGGCCTGCTTAAGGCGGCCAAAGTCGTGGCCGTAGGTTTCCATGTGGTCGGCGTCGATGTTGGTCACCACGGCCATCACCGGCAACAGGTTTAAAAACGACGCGTCGGACTCGTCGGCCTCGACCACGATGTAGTTGCCGCTGCCAAGGCGCGCATTGGCGCCAGCGCTATTTAATCGCCCGCCAATCACAAAGGTCGGGTCCAGGCCGGCTTGAGCCAGCACGCTGGCCACCAGACTGGTGGTGGTGGTTTTGCCGTGGGTGCCTGCGATAGCAATGCCTTGTTTGAGGCGCATCAGCTCGGCGAGCATCAGCGCGCGGGGCACCACGGGAATGCGCAGTTCGCGTGCGCGCAGCACTTCGGGGTTGCTGGCTTGCACGGCGGTGGAAGTGACGACCGCATCAGCGCGCGCCACGTGCGCCGCATCGTGGCCCACGTGCGTCTGGATGCCCAGCGAGGCCAGGCGGCGCAAGGTGGCGCTGTCAGTCAGGTCTGAGCCCGAGATGGTGTAGCCCAGGTTGTGCAATATCTCGGCAATGCCGGACATGCCCGAGCCGCCTATGCCTACAAAGTGGATGTGTTGAACGGCGTGTTTCATGGTGCGAGTTCCTCGCAGGCCGCCACAAGGGCCTGGGTGGCGTGGATGTTTTGCAGGGCTTTGGCGGCCTGGGCGTGCTCCAAAAGTGTGGTGCGCTCGCAGTGCTGGAGCCAGTCGGCCAGAAACTGGGGAGTGAGCGCGGTTTGCGGTACCAGCCAGCCCGCACCCTGGTCCACCAAAAAGCGGGCGTTGTGGGTTTGGTGGTCGTCGACCGCAGACGGAAAGGGCACGAACAGGGCAGCGGCGCCCACAGCGGCGATTTCGGTCACGGTGCTGGCGCCTGCGCGGCACAGCACCAGGTCGGCCTTGGCGTAGGCCTGGGCGGTGTTGTCGATAAAAGGCGTTAGCGTGGCCTCCACGCCTGCGGCTGTGTAGTTGGCGCGCAGCTCGGTCATTTGCTTTTCGCCGCTTTGGTGCAGCACCACCGGGCGCTGCGCCAGCGGAATCAAGGCCAGGGCTTGCGGCACCACGGTGTTCAGGGCACGCGCGCCCAGGCTGCCACCCACCACCAGCAGTTGCAGCGGGCCGGTGCGCCCGGCAAAGCGTTGCTCGGGGGCGGCTTGCTGCAAAAACTCGGCGCGCAGCGGGTTGCCCACGTACGAGGCGCCGGGCAGAGCGCCCGGAAAGGCGCAAAACGCCTTGCGTGCCAGGCGCGCCAGCAGCCGGTTGGCGGCACCGGCCACTGAGTTTTGTTCGTGCAGCAGCAGCGGAATGCGCAGCAGCGCCGCCATCAAACCTGCAGGCAGGCTGATGTAGCCGCCAAAGCCCAGCACCACGTCGGGGCGTACGCGGCGCAGCACCCCGGCGCTTTGCACCAGGGCGTGCAGCAGGCGCAGCGGCAGCAGGGCCAAAGTTTTCAAACCCTTGCCCCGCACGCCGGAGAAGGCTACGGCCTCGAACGCAAAGCCGCGCGGTGGCACCAGGCGGCTCTCCATGCTGTCGGGCGCGCCCAGCCAATGCACGTGCCAGCCGCGTTCGCGCAGCGCCTGGGCCACGGCCAGGCCGGGGAAGATGTGGCCACCCGTGCCCCCGGCCATGACCAGTGCGGTACGGGTGGCAGCCTTAGCGGCCATGGTGGCGCTCATGCGCGGCCCCCTTGCATGAGCTGACGGTTTTCAAAGTCCACCCGCAGCACCACGGCCAGGGCAACCAGATTGACCAAAATCGCCGACCCACCGTAGCTCATCAACGGCAGCGTCAATCCCTTGGTGGGCAAAGCGCCGAGGTTCACACCCATGTTGATGAAGGCCTGAAAACCTAACCAAATACCTACACCCTGCGCCACCAAACCGGCAAACACCCGGTCCAGCGCCACCGCCTGACGACCAATGTGCATGACGCGCCGCGCGAGCCACAAAAACAGGCCCAGCAGCAGCAGCACGCCCACCAAGCCAAACTCTTCGCCAATGACGGCGAGCAAAAAGTCGGTGTGCGCTTCAGGCAACCAGTGCAGCTTTTCCACGCTGCCGCCCAAGCCGACGCCAAAAATCTCCCCGCGCCCGATCGCAATCAGCGAATGCGTGAGCTGGTAGCCCTTGCCCAGCGCGTTGTGCTCGCTCCAGGGGTCCAGGTAGGCAAAAATGCGCGCGCGGCGGTAGTCGTTGAACGCAATCATGAGCGCAAACGCTGCCACCAGCACGCCCGATATCAAGAAGAACATGCGGGCGTTGACGCCGCCTAAAAACAAGATGCCCATGGCAATGACGGCTATCACCATGAAGGCCCCCATGTCGGGCTCGGCCAGCAGCAAGGTGCCCATGATTGCCACCGCAGCGGCCATGGGCCACACCGCGCGAATGAAATCCTCTTTGAGTTCGATCTTGCGCACCATATAGCCTGCGGCGTACAACACGGTCGAAAACTTGGCCAGCTCGGACGGCTGGAAGGTGGTCACTCCCAGATTGATCCAGCGTTTGGCACCGTTGACCCCCTTGCCAACAAAGGGCAGCAGCACCGCCAGCAGCAGCACCAAGCAGGCGACAAACAGCAGGGGTGCGATACGTTCCCAGCTCTGCAGCGGCACCTGAAAGGCAATCATTGCGGCGGTGACCGCAACCGCAATGGCGGCCAGATGACGTACTAAAAAGTAGTTGTGCGCGTAGTGGGCAAAGCGGGGGTTGTCTGGCATGGCGATGGTGGCCGAATACACCATGACCGTGCCCCACACTACCAAAAGCAGCACCACGGCTAGCAAAGCATGGTCCAGCGTCTGGTTCTGGCTGCTGCTGGGTGCTGCGCCATAGCTGGCGCGCCGCCCCAGGCGCACCGGCAGAGCCTCGTTGGCGGCTGCGGCGGACCCAAACCATCGGCTCCACAGGGCTTGTGCAGTGTTCATGCGCGCGCCTCTAGGACGGTGCCTTGGGCCAGCGCGAGTTCGGCCACGGCATTGCAAAACACCTGCGCGCGGTGCGCGTAGTCGCGAAACATGTCAAAGCTGGCGCAGGCCGGCGACATCAGCACCGCGTCGCCCACGTGGGCCTGCGCGTTGGCCAGGTCTACCGCGCGCTCCATCGAGGGCGCGTCGAGCAGCGCCACGCCGGTGTCAGCCAGTGCCTGGCGAAGCAGTGGCGCGTCGCGGCCTATCAGCACCACCGCGCGTGCGAACTGGCGCACCGGTGCGGCCAGTGGCGCAAAGTCCTGGCCCTTGCCTTCACCGCCCAAAATGATCACCAAACGGTGCTCGGGGCCCAGGCCGTTGAGGGCTGCGACGGTCGCGCCTACATTGGTGCCTTTGCTGTCGTCAAAAAACTCCACGCCATTGACGCTGCCCACGTGCTGCACGCGGTGCGGCTCGCCCCGGTACTGGCGCAGGCCAAACAGCATGGGGCCTAGCGCGCAAGCGGCGGCGCTTGCCAGGGCGAGTGCGGCCAAGGCGTTGCTGGCGTTGTGGCGGCCACGGATGTGCAGGGCGTCGGCGGGCATCAGGCGCTGGATATGGATTTCGGGCGGTTCAGCGCTTGCGCCTTGGCGCGCGCGCGGCAGGCTCGGGTCCGCGTCTTGGGCGCGCACCAGCCACACCATGCCGCCTGCGCTCTCCAGGCCATAGTCGCCGGGTCGCAGCGGCATGCCTGTGCCAAATGTCACGTGGGGGTGATCCACCCGCTGCTGCTTGACCTTCACTGGCGTAGGCAGCATGGCCATCACGGCATCGTCGTCGCGGTTGAGCACCATCAGCGTCTGCGGGCCAAAGATGCGGGCCTTGGCCGCCGCATAGTGCGCCATGCTGGGGTGCCAGTCCAGGTGGTCTTGGCTGAGGTTGAGCGCGGTGGCCGCCGTGGGCGCAAAGTCTTGGGCGTATTCGAGCTGAAAGCTCGACAGCTCCAGCACCCAGACCTGGGGCAGGGTGTCCGCGTCCAGCGCCTGGGCCAGGGTATCGAGCAGGGTGGGGCCGATGTTGCCGGCCACCGCCACGGTTTTTCCCGCGGCCTGCACCAGCTGGCCGGTGAGCGATGTGACCGTGGTTTTGCCGTTGGTGCCGGTGACTGCCAGCACGCTGGGTTGGTACTGCTGGCTGTCATTCAGGTCTTTGAGCGCATGGGCAAACAGGCTGATTTCGCCGCCCACCCACAGGCCTTTGGCACGCGCCGCGTCTATCAATGGGGCGATCAGGTGGGGCGCCAAGCCGGGGCTGGCGAAAACGGCGCGGATGTCGCTGCCCTCTATCCAGGTGGCGTCAAAAGCGCCCTGCGCCAAACGCGCGTCAGGCACTGAGGCGGCCAGCGCAGCAGCCTGCGGCGGCGCAGCACGGTTGTCCAGCACGGTCACCTGCGCGCCCAAGCGCGCGCACCAGCGCGCCATGGCCAGGCCCGAGGCGCCCAGGCCCAGGACCAAAACCGATTGACCGTGGAGGCTGTGTTCCATTAGCGCAGCTTCAAGGTAGACAGGCCGACCAGGCACAGCAGCATGGTGATGATCCAGAAGCGCACCACCACTTACGTTTCTTTCCAACCCAGCTTCTCAAAATGGTGGTGCAAGGGCGCCATGCGCAGCAGGCGACGGCCTTCGCCGTATTTTTTGCGCGTGTACTTGAAGTACAGCACCTGCGCCATCACCGACAAGGCTTCGGCCACAAACACGCCGCCCATGATGGCCAGCACGATCTCCTGGCGCACGATGACGGCCACTGTGCCCAGCGCCGCGCCCAGCGCCAGCGCGCCCACGTCGCCCATGAACACTTGCGCCGGGTGGGTGTTGAACCACAAAAACGCCAAGCCTGCGCCCGCCATGGCCGCGCAAAACACCAGCAGTTCCCCTGTGCCCGGAATGTGCGGCAAGAACAGGTATTTGGAAAACACTACGCTGCCGGTCACATAAGCAAACACGCCCAGGGCGGAGGCCACCATGACCACCGGCATGATGGCCAGGCCGTCTAGGCCGTCGGTCAGGTTGACCGCGTTGCTCGAACCCACGATCACCAAGTAGGTCAGCAGCACAAAGCCCAGCACGCCCAGCGGGTAGCTGATTTCTTTGAAAAAGGGCAGCAGCAAACCGGCTTTGGGGGGCAAGTTGACGTCAAAGCCCGAGCGCACCCAGTTGAAGAACAGCTCTAGTACCCGCGCATTCGATATCTCGGAAACACTAAACACCAAGTACAGCGCCGCCAGCGCGCCGATGAGCGACTGCCAAAAATACTTCTCGCGCGAGCGCATGCCCTCGGGGTCTTTGTGGACCACCTTGCGCCAGTCGTCCACCCAGCCAATGGCGCCAAAGCCCAGAGTAACTACCAACACAATCCAGACAAAACGGTTGCCCAGGTCGGACCACAGCAAGGTGGCGCTGGTGATGCACAGCAAAATCAGCACGCCACCCATGGTGGGCGTGCCGCTTTTGGCCAGGTGGCTTTCCATGCCGTAGCCGCGAATCGGCTGGCCAATTTTGAGCGCGCGCAGGCGGCGTATTACCGCCGGACCGGCCAGCAGTCCCATGAGCAGCGCAGTCAGCGCCGCCATCACAGCGCGAAAGGTAAGGTACTGGAATACACGCAAAAAGCCCCACTCGGGGTTCATTGCTTGCAGCCATTGCGCCAGACTTAGCAACATGCGGCTGCTCCTTGGGTGGGTGAAGTGTTCAAGGCGGCGGCGCGCTCCTGCAAGGCCGCTACCGCGCGCTCCATGCGCATAAAGCGCGAGCCTTTGACCAGCACGCTGGCAAAGCTTTCCAACGCCGGGGTGAGTGCGGCGCACAAGCCGTCCATGTCGGCAAAGTGCAGCGCCTGTCCACCAGCTGCTGCAAATGCGTCCACTGCGGCCTGGCTGAGCGTGCCCACGGCCAGCAGGCGCTCAATGCCTAGTTGCTGCGCGTAGGCGCCAGCCTCCGCATGGAATTGCGGGCCGTGGGTGCCCACTTCGCCCATGTCACCCAGCACCAAGAGGCGCGGGCCGGGCAGGTCGCGCAGCACTTCGGTGGCGGCGCGCACCGAGTCGGGGTTGGCGTTGTAGCTGTCGTCCACCACGGTGACGCTGCGCGCGCCCACGGTGAGCGCAAAGGCGCGCGAGCGGCCTTTGACCGGCACAAAGGCCTGCAAGCCGCGCTCGACGGCCTCCGCCGACACGCCCGCAGCCAGCGCGCAGGCGGCTGCGGCCCAAGAGTTGCGCACATTGTGCTGCCCGGCAATGGCCAGGCGGTAGCGCAAGAGGGTGCTGCGCCCGCC
Organism: Rhodoferax sp.; assembly: GCA_029865675.1. GTDB lineage: Bacteria > Pseudomonadota > Gammaproteobacteria > Burkholderiales > Burkholderiaceae_C > Allorhodoferax. Next base: position 403 of record JARXAU010000031.1, on the reverse strand, counting down.
CAGCGTGGCCTGGGCCTGCACGTCCCAGGCGCCATCCGCCCAGTGCGCGCTGTGCCCCACCACGGCGTCACCGCCAGTGGCGTGGGTGCCAAAGCCCAGCGTGCGGCGCTTCTCCGCGCTGCCTTGCCACTGCGCGGTGTAGGCGTCGTCTTGCGGAAACACCGCGCAGCCCGAGGCGGGCAGGGCGCTGATGACCGCGCCGTTTTCCGTGGCCACGGCGTCCACCGTGTGCATGAATTCCAGGTGTTCGCGCTGCGCGTTGTTGACCAGCGCCACCGTGGGTTGCGCGATTGCGGCCAGCGCGGCGATTTCACCGGGGTGGTTCATGCCCAGCTCGACTACGGCGATGCGGTGGTGGGCGCGCAGGCGCAAAAGCGTGAGCGGCACGCCAATGGCGTTGTTC
>JARXAU010000027.1 GCA_029865675.1 Rhodoferax sp. | reverse complement strand
ACTATGGCGTCTACCTCGCAGGCGCTGCCGTCGCTGGCCGTCACTGTGTTGCCGCTTATGTTGACCACGTCGGGCACGACTTGCACATGGCTTTGTGCCAGCGCCCGGTACCAGGTGTTGGACAGCAAAATGCGCTTACAGCCAACGGAGTAGTTGGGTAGCAGCTGGGCTCGCAGTGCGGGGTCTTTCACGCCCCGCGCAATGTTTTTTACGCCTTGCGCCTGGATTCGCTTGAGCAAAGCGGGGTAGTTCAGGCTGGCATTGAGCAACTCAAACTGCAGGTACAAAGTGGTGCGTAAGAGCCGCTGAACCCAAGGAAATTTTTGAAATAAGCCTTGCCATCGCGCCGAGATTGGAGGGTCAAATTTGGGCAGTACCCAGGGCGCGGTGCGTTGAAACAAAGTCAGGCGTTCTACCAGTGGTGCAATATGGGGCACGAACTGGATAGCCGATGCGCCCGATCCAATCACCGCAACCCGCTTGCCACGCAGTTCATAGCCGTGGTTCCAGCGCGCGGAGTGGAAATGCATGCCGGTAAAAGTGTCCATACCTTTGATTTTCGGCAGCACCGGCACATGCATGGGGCCACTGGCCATGATCACAAATTGCGCCCAATACACTCCAGCGTTCGTTTTCAGGCGCCAAAGTTTTTGCGCATCGACCCAGCGCGCTTCCAACAGCTCGTGCTGCAGGCGCACCCGGTCGGCGATGCCAAACTTCTCGGCGGTGTTTTTTGTGTAGTCTTTGATCTCGCTCTGTTGCGCGAAAAACCGGCTCCAGCGCGGGTTGGGCGCAAAGGAGTACGAGTACAGCGCCGAGGGCACATCACAGCCACAGCCTGGATAGGTGTTGTCTCGCCACACGCCGCCCATCTCGGCGGCTTTTTCGAGAACCAAAAACTCGATCTCCGCCTGGCGCAGTTTGATGGCTGCACCAATGCCCGCAATACCCGCGCCAATCACAATGGCAGGGTAGGTGTACGTTGGAGTGTTGGTGGGTGGGCTTGGTGCGAGCGCGTCGTCCATGGGGCGCTTTAGGGCTTTGTCATCGCTGCTCTGCGGCCTGCCGCCACGGCTTGGGAGCTGGGGCGTTCGCCCAGCGTTTTGATGTAAGGCTTGTAGTCCACGCCACCGGCCAAAAGCAAATCTTCGCCCAACACGCCGCGCGTGGCCATGCCTACGAGCGGTAGGTTGCTAAACGCCACACAGTCAGCCAGCGTGAAACTGTCACCGGCGACGTAAGGCGCAAAAGGGGCCAGTCGCTTGAAGGCTGCGATGTTTTTCTCGAGCCGTTTGCGCACCGAGGCTTGAACCTCCTCGCTCACGGTACCGCCGAAAAAGGCCTGCCCGTACAGTTCGCGTGCCACCAGTTCCAGGTGCAGGTTCATGAAAGTAATGAGCTCGCGCACCTTGGCAGCAGCAAAGGCGTCGCTGGGCAGCAAGGGGTGGGCGGGGTACTGCGCCTCCAGGTAGTCCAGGATGACGGCGCTTTCGCACAAACCACCCTGGGGCGTGCGGATAAACGGCACTTTGGCCAAGGGCGAATCTGCCAGCACGGCCGCGTCTTTGCTGCCGGTGGTGACATGCTCCTCGGCGAAAGGAATGTCTTTTTCAAGCAGTACCTGCTTGACGATGTTGTAGTAGTTGGAGACGGCAAAGCCGCACAGCGTGATCATGGTTGGGGTACTCCTGGCTTCGTTAATTAACTTGGGTGACAAACTCGGCGCTCGGGCGGCGCACTTTGGGCAGATTGACCAGCCAGTCCTTGTCGGCTTCGCGGTAGCCCAGGGGCATGATGGCCACGCTGCGCAGGCCACGCTCTGAGAGGTTCAATAACTGGTCCAGCGCCTTGGGGTCAAAACCTTCCATGGGTGTGCTGTCCACCTCTTCAAAAGCGGCCGCGACCAGGGCCACGCCCAGGCCAATATAGGCTTGGCGTGCGGCGTGCTCAAAGTTGATTTGCGGGTCGCGCGCGGTGTAATTGGCCAGCAGGTTTTTGCGGTAAGCGTCGCCGGACTCAGTGCTGCCACCGCGCTGGGCGTTGGTGTAGTCAAACATTTGGTTGATGCGGTCTGCCGTGTAGTTGTCCCAAGCCGCAAACACTAGCAAGTGAGAACCTTCGGTAATCTGCGCTTGGCCGTAGGCGACGGGTTTGATTTGCTCGCGCACCGCAGCACTGGTCACCACAATCACCTCGTAGGGCTGCAGCCCGCTAGAACTCGGCGCCAGGCGCACGGCTTCCAAAATGCGGTCCACTTTTTCTTGCGGCACGGCCTTTGACGGGTCCATTTTTTTGGTGGCGTAGCGCCATTGAAGTTTGTTTTGCAGTTCGGTCATGGTGTCGGGGTTTGAGGGGGGCGAGGAAGCAGAGCGCATGTAGAGCGCGAGCGAGATTATCGCCAGAGCACGCCAGCGCCCCTGTCGCCTGTGTCTGGGCACCTGGGCAACATGCAGCATCCCTAAAATCTGCAGTACCCCATGATTTGCTTTAACAAACCCTACGGCGTGCTCAGCCAGTTCACGCCGGAGGGGCGCTGGCGCGGCCTGCAAGACTTCATCGACATTCCCCATGTCTACGCCGCCGGGCGCCTGGACGCCGACAGCGAGGGCCTGCTGCTGCTCACCTGCGACGGCGCGCTCCAGGCCCGCATTGCGGACCCGCGCTTCAAGATGGAGAAAACTTATTGGGTGCAGGTAGACGGCGTGCCCACCGAGGCCGCACTGGCGGCCCTGCGCCAAGGCGTGCTGCTCAAGGATGGCCCCACGCTCCCCGCCCGCGTCCGCACGATTGACCTGCCCCCCAGCCTGTGGGAGCGCGACCCGCCCATCCGCGTGCGTCGCAACATGCCCACAGCTTGGCTGGAACTGGTGATCACCGAAGGCCGCAACCGCCAAGTGCGCCGCATGACTGCCGCCGTGGGCCTTCCAACGCTGCGCCTGATAAGGGCGGCTATTGGCCCTTATGCGCTGCAGGGGCTGGCGCCGGGGTGTTGGCGGGAACTGCGATTCGTCGATAGATAGTCCGGCAACCGGCTTTCGCTCCTACTGGCTGTGCCTGTGCCACCACTCGCTTAGCGGTAGGAATTCCTCGCGGCAATGTATTCAGCCATCCCAAACCCCTAAAACGACGACCCCGGCTCGCTCAGAAAAGCAAGCTCCTCGGGCGTGGAGCTGCGCCCCAAAACCGCGTTGCGGTGCGGGTAGCGGCCAAAGCGGTCGATGATGGCTTTGTGACGCAGCGCAGAGCGCAAGCTGTCTTCTAGGCCCGGCTGTGAAAACAGCGCCACGGCTTGGGTGTGCACCAGCGCGGACTCGCTGTGCATACAGGGCATCATTTCGCAGAATTGCGCTTTGCCATAGTCGAAGCTTCATTGAAGCATTGCCGACGGAACTTGATCGCTGAACAAGACGGCCTTACCGTAGACTTTAGCGACGGTCTGAATATGCAGTGGAGTGTTATCAATGAGCAGGCTGTCAACAAGCTGCCAAAGCATCAGCCGTGTCAGCAATATTTAGATCGCTTTAAACGCTTCTGTGACGCTGCAGGCGTTGTACCGGTGAAGACCAACAAGGGCCGAGGGCTAATGGCGCGGAACGTCATTTCGCTACGGCGATCGGGGGCAAGTTGTTGAGCGCATCCTTGATAGACTTTGAATGAATGAAATTCAAATATTTCCAATGGGATCCTGCAATGAACATTACACCAACTTGCTGATCATTTGCAACAAAAGTTTGCTTTGAAATTTTATTAATAATTTTAATAGAAATAGCTGCAAAGTTTGTTTGCTTATCTTTTAATGGAATTTGATTGAAGGCGTCTAGATAAGCCTGACATTTTGAATAAAGTGTTGCCATATTCACAGAAAAAGAATCGTCGTTTAAAATGATATTTTTGAAATATAAGTATTTTTTTTCAAGAATATCTGTATATTGTCCATTTGTAAGTTTTTCGTCCCTAGATATATCATGATAGAGATCTTTGAAAAAACCAGCCCTCAGAGCAAAACCTTCATTTGCCTTTTTTAAATTTGCTTGATCACTTTTCAAATATCTTTTGGCATCATTGTCAAATGCAGATATTTTGTTAACCGTTTCACTAGGTACAAGTATTGCCGTATTAATATAACTCAAAGCACCGCAAGTTGCAACTTGATCTAATGCTACGGCTTTATCATCTTGAGCAATAGATGCTCCAAAGGAGAGCAGGGTGATAATTAATGTTATAAGTTTCAATTTTAAGATCTTTCATTAAAAAATAAAGTCAAGATTTTCAACTAATAATTACCTAGTCGGATGTTCTGGATATATTGGTTTGGAATTAATCTCGACAACAACCTCTATAAATATACTATGGATTCGTAGTTTGCATTTGTTGCTTTGAGGTTCCTTTTTCTTGTTGGCGTTTTTTGGCAGCAGCCTTTTCTTCCTCATTAAGATATTTTAAAAAGGGATTCTCCGAAGATTCCTAGGGTGCTGGTGAGGCTGCTGACTCAGCCGCTGAAGGCGTAGTAAATTGTGCTTCTTCAAAAGAGAAGCGGCCTGATTTAGCAGGTGCTGGTTCAGGCTTAGTAAGCTGCGCTTCTTCAAAGCTGAACGTCGTCTTTTTGGAGGCCTGAATTTCATCGCACAATTGGAAGGGCACGAGGAAATCGCGTCTGTATTGTATATGCAAGTCACCCTCTCGGAGCGTGCAGCTATGGCCAGTGTTTTTATTATTTAAAACTCTGAAGCCATTAATTTCTTGAAATTCGTATTTGTTGTTATTTGATGAAATAAAGGATGCAATTATTAAGGATATTCCTAAAATACATGCCGGTATTGAGTTGGTAATGATTTGTTTCATTTTTTCCATTGATAGTTTGTTAAATATTTTTTAATACATTTACAGTGCATGACCTGCTCAAAAAATTCCGTTTGTCAGGATCCATTCCGGCGCCACTCAAGTTCTTAGCGAGTAGCTAATCTATACCTAACTGTCGGGTCTGGATACGCCTTCTTGCTCACGATGATTCTTTCTTAAATTTTACGAAGCTGCGAGCCACCATTCTTTGGTGTGATGGATTATCCAGAGTTTTTCACTCGTTTATAAAGTGCGTGCATTCTTTCAGAGAATGAATCTTTGTATCCGAATATAGCGAAATCTCCGAATGCTATTGTAATGAATGGCCCCACCAACAATAAGTACCAATAGGAAAATTCTCTCCAATCATGTCTTCCGATATAGAGTACATAAGGTATACCTACGGCTGTAATACCAGCCAATGCTCGAAATATCCATGTGCGCAAACCTCGTGGTGGAAAGTGTTTTTTAGTCATGGATTGTTTGTTAGTATTGTCTCGTATTTGGCTTGCTCGGATAATTGAAACAGATGATAGGCCAACTATAAAGAATAGCGTACCTAATGCCACAATTTGAAAGAACTGACTTGATTGCCAATCATAAATCTTTAGTAGTGACGCTGGGTATAGGATGATCGCCGCGAACAACGCGTTCCATAGAAAAAATATACTGGCGAATAATGGAATTATAATTAATGAGAATAGATAGGACAACAAGACGCGAGTCAGTCCCTTCTCCTTGCTCATGTATGCGGCAGAATAAAAACCTGCATGCTCTAAAATTGTAGACAGATTTGCGCTGCGAGCAGAGGATTGGCCAAGCCAAAGAGATATCATTAATGTAAATATTTCAGCAACTTGAAAATGCGAGAAAAACATTGACAAGAGTTCAATTCCGTATCCATTTTGTGAGCCGTCCATCTCTAAGTCCTGACTTATAGGTTATTTCTTAAGTTTTACCGCCGAGACACTTGATTAGTCTCATTTGAATTTATATTTTTCTTAATCCGTTCTCTCACCTGTATCTTCTGCCTTTTACAGAAACGATAGCCCACGTAAAGTCTCCCTTTATTGCTGTGTCAACAAACGGTGAATAGGTTTTCGCTAACGGTTTTGCTTCCACTTCAAATTTTATTCTTACTGATTCAGATGGTTTTGCAGAAGATGAAACATCAACTATTACTTCAGTAACTATAAAGTCACCAGTTTGATTCACAACCATGATTTGCTTCAATTGATCTATTGAGCCGCTACTCATGCGTATGTCCTGCAAACCGCTTTGCATGCTATCTGCAACGATTGCTGGATGCATTTGGTTACACATGGTTTTAATCACGTCTCTTGCTTTGCCATCCATCGTAACGCTGCTGTGCATCAAGTTGCACTCATAAAAATCGGCTCCATTTCTTGAACATGATGATATTTGAGTTAAAAATAAGCTGATACAAGCCCATAATAATATTTTCATGTTTTATTCTTTACGTTTATTCAAATTCATCATACCCAGAAATTTGCACTGTATATCGCTGTTGTTCATTACCTCCTCAAACAAATACTTCGTCTGCTCCGCCCCATAGATCCTGCCTGCAATCATCCCAGTCACAGCACCCACTGTGTCGGCGTCACCACCTCTATTGATTGCATCAAAGATGGCCTTCTCAAAGGTGTTTGTTCGCTTCACCGAGTACCAAGCTGAAGCATAGGTGTCAGCGACATAGCCCGAGTTGCAGATCGGTCTGTCTCGCAGACCATCGTACTCCGGCAATGCCTTGCCAACCCACAGTTCATGTGCCAGTGCGGCGGTGTATTTGATCGAATCTGCACTGCCGTGGGTCAACAGGCACTGCGCAACAGAGTCGCCGATTGCAGCACTCAGGCTATGGCGATTAAAGACGATACATGGCGCCATACGCATAATTGAGCCATTGCCGCTTGCCATGGGGTCAGTAGAGCCTGCATAGGGCCGTTCGTAGTCTGTGACCCTTGCTAGGGACTCTGAGATGGTCAGCCCACAGTCCCAAGCTGGGCCGAGTCTTGTTCCGTACTTACCAGTGGCCTTCCATGCAACAAAATTTCGTTGAATCTGGGTGGCGTCAAAGCCACCGCATGTAGCGTAGGCATCAGCAATAGCTAAGGCCATGGCGCCGTCGTCGCTGTATTCACCAACCGATGCGTCGTGTACTCCACCTGCGGTCATCGTAGTTATGTATTTGCTCGTCGTCGTTGGCTTGGTAAATTCCAGTGGAACGCCCATAGCATCACCCACAAACAGGCCTTGCCACATACCAAGTGCTTGAGAGTCTGTCATTGGAACTGCTTGCATGACTATTGGCCCTGCGCAGGTTGTTTTGCCAAGACCTTGTGCAACTTCTTGAGTGATTTGGCAATGGCGGGGCGAGTCGTTAGCGTTTTGTTCCCGTGGTAGTTGGAGACCGCCCCAGACAGATGCGAGTAGGCCGCAGTTAACTCTTCGAGCCATTGATAAGTTTGCGCCCCGACAACCGAAGCCAGATTTGCTTGGCTCTGGGCGGCGTCTGCTCGCACCCTAGCCTTTAATTGTTCTTCCGCAGTCTCTACCGGGCAAGGTGTAACAACCTGACCATCCGCAGCGTATTCGTCCATCCATCGCTGCATGTCTGCCAACTCTTCATCCGTTGAAATGAAGTAGCGGCTGAAGGTGTCCAGTGCTAGGACGTGGGTGCTGCCCGTGGTGTATTCGCAGTCACGCCTCCCTCTTACAACGTACATCGTCACGGTGCCGTGCAGTGGGTCAATGCGCTTGCAGATGGCATATATGTAGGCTGACAGGTACTGAGTTGAGAACTTGGCAAATCGGTTTTCAATGGCCCACAAGTCGCCAAAGCGGCTCGTTGGATTGATGCAGATGGCAAGGTTGCCGTCTACCATGCGGGTCTCGCCGACCTTGAGCTTGGCAGGCTTAAACAAGAGATCATGAAGGTTCAAGGCGATGCTTTCGGAGTTGATGCCTTTTTAGCATGCAGACTTTTTCATCGACTTGTCAAATTCGCTTGATTTGCGCGGGCCCTTCCTACGGAAGACGGGGCGTCGGAATTCCCTTGTAGTTTAGTCAACTATTTTGGAGAGATCTTTGTGACCGCTCTGCGTCTTTTGGCGCAATGGCGATGTACGCGTAACGGCGGACTCACGCCTCATCGGTCGGGGGGGGTACCCTAACGCGAGACATCCCTAGGGATGATGTCCAAAACTCAATTCGAGAGCCAGGCGAAAGCGAACATGTCCCAACTTGTGAAACGCCAGCGTCAATTAAGCCGCTTGGGGGCCGTAACCGGTCATTTCTCAGGCCTGTTGCCGCCCATTGCCGGTTGGCCCGCGCGCTAGTTTTGAGTTCTTCGGCTTGTTCCTCCAACGCGCCCCAGTGCGTGTGCTATTGCGCGCGGCGCTTTCCAGGCGCCTTCAAGCCGCCTGCCGTAATTCCATGGGCATCAGCCCCTCTTTCTTTGCATCCAGCAGGACGATTTCAACAACCGTGCCGTCCTCGGCGTAGCTGATGTTGGTGTGCCAGTCTTGGGAAACCTCGCGCACGATGGACTTGTCTGACACACGGATGTGCAGGATGTCGTCCTTTTCAAAGTAAATGCTTTTCATAGATGCGGCTCCCAATGGTGCAAAGCCCTCACATCATCACTTCCCAAACGAATCCTTCAACCCCACCGCCAAGTTAAACACCGCCTTGGCCCCCGCCACATGGTCCACCCGGTCGGCTACAAAGTAGCCCAGGCGTTCAAACTGAAACTTCTGGTCGGGCAGGGCGCTGGCCAGTGTCGGTTCCACGATGGCGGTCACCACTTTCAGGCTGTGGGGGTTCAGACTTTCCAGGAAGTCTTTGCCCCCGGCGTCGGGCTGTTCGTCGCTGAACAGGCGGTCGTACAGGCGCACTTCGGCGGCTACGCCGTCATGGGCGCCCACCCAGGTGATGACGCCTTTGACCTTGACGCTGGCCGAGCCGGGCGTGCCGCTTTTGGTGTCGGGGATGAGGGTGGCGTGCACTTCGGTGATGTGGCCGCTGGCGTCTTTCAGGGCGCGGGTGCATTCGATGATGTGGCCGTATTTCAGGCGCACTTTGTTGCCGGGGAAGAGGCGAAAAAAGCCGACCGGGGGCGTTTCTTCAAAGTCGCTGCGCTCTATCCACACTTCGTGCCCCATCACGAACTCTCGGTTGCCCAGCTCGGGGTGGTGGGGGTGCACGGGCGCGGTGCAGGCGTCCAGGGTGCCCGCGCCCATCACGTCGTCCCAGTTGGTCAACACCAGTTTTAGGGGGTCTAGCACGGCCATGGCGCGCGGGGCGGATGCGTCCAAGTCTTCGCGCAGGCAGCCTTCCAGGGTGGAATAGTCAATCCAGCTGTCGCTTTTGGTCACGCCAATGCGTTCGGCAAACAGTTGCAAACTCTGGGGCGTGTAGCCCCGGCGGCGCAGGCCGACGATGGTAGGCATGCGCGGGTCGTCCCAGCCGCTGACTTTGTGGTCGTAGACCAGTTGTGCGAGTTTGCGTTTGCTGGTCACCACATAGGTGAGGTTCAGGCGGGCAAATTCGTATTGCTTGGGTGGGGGGCTGGCCAGCAGGCCGACCTCGATCAGGCGCTCCATCAGCCAGTCGTAAAACGGGCGCTGGTCTTCAAATTCAAGGGTGCAAATGCTGTGGGTGATTTGCTCTAGCGCGTCTTCAATCGGGTGGGCAAAGGTGTACATCGGGTAGATGCACCAGGTGTCACCCGTGTTGTGGTGGGTGGCGCGGCGGATGCGGTAGATGGCCGGGTCGCGCATATTGATGTTGGGTGACCCCATGTCAATCTTGGCGCGCAGCACCATGGAGCCGTCTTCGTGCGCTCCGGCGCGCATTTCACGAAAGCGCGCCAGGTTCTCGGCCGGTGTGCGGCTTCGGAATGGGCTGTCGATGCCGGGCTTGCCAAAGTCGCCCCGGTTGGCGCGCATTTGCTCAGGCGTTTGTTCGTCCACGTAGGCGTGGCCGGCCTGCACCAGCGCCTCGGCTGCGCGGTACATAAAGTCAAAGTAGTCGCTGGCCTGAAACGCTGGGGTGCTGCCCGGCGCGTGGCCAATTTGCGCCCAGTCAAAGCCCAGCCAGCGCACGGCGTCAATGATGCTGTTGACGTATTCGCTGTCTTCTTTTTCGGGATTGGTGTCGTCAAAGCGCAGGTGGCACACGCCGCCATAGTCGCGCGCCAGGCCAAAGTTCAGGCAAATGCTTTTGGCGTGGCCCACGTGCAAATAGCCATTGGGCTCGGGGGGGAAGCGGGTGCGGATGCGAGCCGGGTCTAAGGGGCCTGCGGCATGGTGCGCGGCGTCGCCGGGGCTGCCGGCCCAGCGGCGCGTGGCGTAGGTGCCTTTTTCCAGGTCACTTTCAATAATCTGGCGTAAAAAGTTGCTCGGTTTGACGGTGTCGGGTGCCGCAGAGGGCTTGGCGGGTGGCTTGGGCGCGGGGGAATAACTCATGCGTTTGATTTTAGACGGCCACCTTCTGGCACCATGAAAAAAAGGCGCACCCTTGTGAGGTGCGCCTTTTTTAGTCGGCAACCTGGGTTGCCAGCTCAGCGGAGGGTGATTAACGAATCACAGCCAGTTCTTCGAGCTTGCCGCCCTTGATGGTTTTAAGGGTCAAAGCGCCGCCCTTGATGTCGCCTTTTTCGTCAAAGGTGATGGGGCCGGTCACGCCAGCAAAGTTCTTGGTTGCAGCCAGGACGGGCAGGTACTTGGCGGGGTCGGACGAGCCGGCCTTCACCATGGCCGCGACCATGATCTTCACGCTGTCGTACACATAAGGTGCATACACCTGCACATCGGCGTTGAACTTGGCTTTGAACTTTTTCTTGAAGTCTTCCATGCCTACTTTGGCCTTGCCTTCGACGCCACCGGCTTCAGCGCAGAACAGCTGGTTGTCAGACACCGAGTCGCCAGCGAGCTTGACCAGCTCGGTGGAGCAGATGCCGTCGCCGCCCATGAACTTGGCGTTAATGCCCAGCGATTTCATCTGGCGCAGCATGGGGCCTGCAACAGCGTCCATGCCGCCGAAGAACACGACGTCAGGCTTTTTGCCTTTGATGGTGGTCAGGATGGCGTTGAAGTCGGTGGCCTTGTCGGTGGTGTACTCGGTGGCCACAATGCTTGCGCCTGCAGCCTTGACTGCTTTGCTGAACTCTTCTGCCACGCCTTGGCCGTAAGCGGTACGGTCATCAATCACGGCAATGGACTTGCCTTTGAGGGTTGCCACTGCGTACTTGCCCAGGGTGCCACCGAGTTGGGTGTCGTCAGCCACCACGCGGAAGGTGGTTTTGAAACCTTGGCGTGTGTACTTGGGGTTGGTGGCGGAAGGAGAGATTTGGGGAATGCCTGCGTCGCTGTAAATCTTGGATGCAGGGATTGAGGTGCCCGAATTCAGGTGACCGACCACGCCGGACACTTTGGCGTCCGCGAGCTTTTGCGCAACTGCGGTGCCTTGCTTGGGATCGGCTGCGTCGTCTTCGGTCATCAGCTTAAGCGTGACTTTTTTGCCACCGATGGTGACGCCTGCGGCGTTGAGTTCTTCGATCGCCATGATGGCGCCGTTTTCATTGTCCTTGCCCAAGTGGGCGATCGCGCCACTGGTGGGGCCAACGTGCGCGATGGTGACGATTGCGTTTTGCGCCATGGCAAAGCCTGAGGACAAGGCGAGCACTGCGACTGCGATGGTATTCATTTTCATGAGCGTGTAACTCCGTTAGCGGTTTAAGAATTGTGACAATTGGCCACCCGCAGAGGATAACGTGATCTGGGGCAATTCGTGCTGGTAGCACTGCGCACAAACCCTGCTTTTGGTGCGAATGACGCCTTTTGGCGGATAACGCTCTGTGCGCGGGACTAGATCCAACCCAGCCACTGCCCCCAAACAAGCTTGCCCAAATAGCGGTTGGGCAGCAAGGTAAAGCCTCCGGCGATGACACAGGCACCCCAGTAAAGCGATTGCATCGTTAGGCGGTGGCCGACGATGTTTTTTCGGTACAAATACCAAAAAGCGCCGAAAAGGCCGAACAAAGTCACCGGTATGAGCAAGTGGATGGGTGTGTAACCGGCCACATTAGGCAAGTTGAAGTCGCGAATGAAAATGGCGGTGATGGCGGTGACCAGCATCAAGGTCGTCCAGCCGTAACCAAAAGCCCGGTGCAGCACCGGGCGCTGGGTGCGGCCCTTGCGCGCCCACAAGGCTACAGGCCCGAGGAGCACGGCGGCAATGGCGGCACTCAGGTGGACGGCGATCAGTGGAGTGAGTTCCATGGTGATATGTGAACAGTGTTAACAATAACGATATCCTAGCAGACTTCGTTCGGTTTTTTTAATCGTTGCCAGATCGCTTGCCGCATTTCGGCCACCTAAAATTCGCACGAAACATGCGCCAGAAACCAAGGCGGGGCACCGCGCCCCACGCCGTTTGCGCCAAAAAGGATGATCCGTGATTGATGTTGTGTTGCTGGCCAAGGCCGCGGTGATGGGTGTGGTGGAGGGCTTGACTGAGTTTTTGCCGGTGTCGTCCACCGGGCACTTGATACTTGCGGGCGCGCTTCTGGGTTTTCAGGGTGAGAAGGCCAAGGTGTTTGAGATCGCCATACAAACCGGTGCCATTTTTGCGGTGGTGCTGGTGTACTGGAACAAGATAAAGACCACGGTGCTTGCGCTGCCCAAGCAAAAAGAAGCGCAGTCGTTTGTGCTGAATGTGTTCATTGCTTTTTTGCCCGCTGTGGTGCTGGGGCTGCTCTTTGGCAAGGTCATCCAAGTGCATTTGTTCACGCCCGAAGTGGTGGCTAGCAGCTTTATCGTGGGTGGCTTCATCATTCTGTGGGCTGAACGGCGCCAGGCACCAGCCCCAGGCCAATCCACGCCGCGCTTGGCCCGCGTGCAGACGGTGGAGCAAATGACGGCGATGGACGCGCTCAAGGTGGGCTTGGTTCAGTGCCTTGCGCTGGTGCCGGGCACCAGCCGCAGCGGTGCCACCATCATTGGCGGCATGCTGATGGGCTTGTCTAGGCAGGCTGCCACAGAGTTCACTTTCTTTCTGGCGATTCCCACGCTGATCGGCGCGGGTGCCTACAGCCTCTTGAAGGAGCGCGCGCTTTTGAGTTGGGCCGACTTGCCCCTGTTTCTGGTGGGGCTGGTGTTTTCCTTTTTGAGCGCCTGGGTCTGTGTGCGCTGGCTGCTGCGTTTTGTGTCCACCCACAGCTTTAATGCGTTTGCGTACTACCGCATTGGCTTTGGGCTGTTGGTGCTGGCCACCGGCTGGAGTGGTCTGGTCGTTTGGGCTGACTGACAGCCTGAATGGTACGAATACGCCAAAGTTGCCGACCCGATGAGGCAGCTTTCAGGCCAAAGTTGCGGCCAGGTCCTGGCGAACTGCCTGTAGCGGCTTCGACCAATCGCCAGGTCGGCTTTGCCGGTACAAGCGCATGCGGGCGTACCAGGGGCTGTCGCGGCGCTCTAACTGCCAGCGCCAGTCGGGTACGAAGGGCAAGAGCACCCAGGTTTCCTTCCCCAATGCGCCCGCCAGGTGTGCCACGGCGGTGTCTACGCAAACCACTAGGTCTAGGCAGGCCACCAGCGCGGCGGTGAGTGCAAAGTCCGTCAGTGCCGTGCCGAGGTGGAGCAGTTCGCTCTTGCTCTGCAAAACGAGGGTGTCGTCTGGATTTACTTCCTTTTGCAAGCTGACATACAGGCAGCCCGGCGGTAGGTGCTCCAGCAAGGTGGTCAGCGCCAGGCTGCGCTGGTGGTCGTTGGCATGGGTGGGGCTGCCGCGCCATACCAAGCCTACCCGGGGGGCGCGGCGCAAGCCCAGGGCCGCCTCTTCCCCAGAGGTCTGTGCAGCTACCAGACGGGCCTCCCATGCCTGCTGTAGCCGAGCGTCGGGGGTCAAGTAGGCCCCGCGTGCGTCGCCTAACCAGGGGTCGATCGTGGCTGGCACGTGGGCGCGGGCATGGTTCATCAACGCCAAGGGCAAGCTCATCAGCGGGCAGTGCAGGTCAAACCCCGGCCGTTGCGTGCCTTGAAGAACCAGTTGGTCCACGCCTTCTAATCCTTGAAGCAAGCGATGCAAAGGCTTGGGCACTTCCAGCACCACCTTGGCCCCCATGGCGGCGAGTTGCGGCGCGTGACGGCAAAACTGCAGCGTGTCGCCTAGGCCCTGTTCAGCGTGCAAGAGCAGTGTTTTGCCATGGATGGTTGTTTGCCCGAGCCACGGCGCAGACGAGAGAGCGAACGCACTGCTGCCCTGGTTGCGTGGGTGCCAGCGCCATTCGTAGAGCGGCAGGCCTTGGTGGAAATCACCTCCCAGCAGCAAGGTGAGGGACTTATTCCACTGCGCCTCGGGGTAGTCCGCCTGGGCACGGAGCGCCTGGTCGTAGCTGGCCACTGCGGCGTCCAGCGCTTGCTGCTCATGCAGCGCGTTGCCCCGGTTGTAGTGCGGGTGCGCGGCGTTGGCGTCCAGGTCGATGGCGCGGTCGTAGCTGGCAATCGCCGCTTGAACATCGCCCCGCTTTTGCAGCGCCACCCCGCGGTTGGAGAGGGCCTGCACATACTGGGGCTGCAATGCGATGGCGCGGTCGTAGGCCGCTATTGCGTCTTCAAATCGTTCTAGCTCGCGCAGCACATTGGCCAGGTTGTAGTGGTGTTGTGCGGCGTGCGGCTGCAGGGCCACCGCGCGCTCGCAGCTTGCCAGGGCTGCCAAGTGCTGCCCCAGCGCTTGCAGCGCCACCGCTTGGTTGGAATAGGCGTTGGCGTGGTCTGGCGCCGCGCGCAGCGCATGCGCGTACCGTTCTAGGGCCTGATGCCACTGCCCCAGCTCTTGGTGCACCACGCCACTGTTAACCCAGGCGTCCGCAAACTCGGGCGCCAGGGCCAGCGCCCGGTCATAGCTTTGCAGCGCAAGGGCGTACTGCTGCAAGTATTGCTGCGCAGTGCCCAGGTTGTAATGGGCCGAGGCTGACGCCGGGTCCAGCGCTGCGGCCCGCGCAAAGTCCCGCAGCGCGTGCTGGTGCTGCCCCAGCGCCTGCCAGGCCAGGCCCCGGTTGGACACAAAGTCAGAGCGCTCGGGCGCCAGCGCGATGGCGCGGTCCATCAAGTCAATGGCGTGCTGCGCGTGCTGCTGTTGCAGGGCGATCACGCCCAGCAAGTGCAGCGCCTCGGGGTGTTCGGGCTGCTCGGTCAGAAAGTCATGGTAAATCGACCGGGCGCGGTCCAGTTCGCCGCTCTGATGCAGCTCGGTGGCCTGCGCAAGGCGCTCGTCTGACAGGCTTATTTCAGATGCGTCTGGCATTCTGGCAGGCCCCGAAGCGCCTCAGGCACCCATATTGCGCAGCGAGGCCTCGATGGCAGCCGCAGTGGCCAGCGGCTTTTCCATGGGAAACAGGTGGCTGCCGTCGAGCATCATGGTGCGGCCCTTGGTCAGCTGGTCGGTCATGGACATGCCTACCAGGCGCATTTCCCGCGACTGGCGCCCGCCAATAAAACTTACCGGACATTTGAGCGGATGGCGCTTAAATAAGCGGTCCAGGTTGTCGGGAATGGTGTTGTAAATCTTGGTTTCGATCTCGCGGTCAAAGGCCAGCACGCGCTTGCCCTCGTGGTCAACCGTGCCGTGTGCGATGTAGTCTTGCAGCACTTCCGCGTCCCAGTGCGCAAAGGCTTTTTTGTGGCGAAAGTGTTCCAGCGCGGCCTCTGCGCTGGGCCAGCTGTTGCGCCGCTTGTGGCTCATCGTCGCTGGTGACACGCTGCCCACCAACTGCGCGCCCTTGATCATGCCCAGCGCAGTCGAGCGCCAGCCGCCCAGAATGGGCGAGTCCAGCAGCAGCACGCCACGCACCAGATGCGGGTGTCGGGCTGCCACCATCGCACTCAACATGCCGCCCAGCGAGTGGCCCACCATCCACACCGGCTCGCCCAGCTTGTCTACCTTGGCACGGGTGAAGTCGGCTACCTGGCCCACTAGGCTGCGCCAGTTGTTGTCTACCGGGTAGCGCGGGTCGTGGCCCAGCATTTCAATCGCCTTGACGCTAAAGCCGCGCGCACGCAGGTGTTTGAACAGCACCCGGTAAGTGCTGGCGGGAAAGCTGTTGCCGTGGAAGAAAGCGATAGGAATCATGCAGTGGGGTGTCTCAGATCAGCTTTTCTTGGGGGGTGCTGATCTTTTTCAAGGGCAGATGGCGCTCTGAATGCAGGCGTAGTGGCACCTCGGTAGGCCCGCCACTCCACATGGGGTCTTCAATGCTGTCAAACACCTCGCGCAGCTTTTGCCCCCAGCTGTTGTGCAGCATCTTGAAATAGGGGTTGTTTTCGTCAATGCACACCACTTTGTCAGTGCAGTAAGTGTTGGCCTCGTAGACCACCATGTCCAGCGGCAAGCCCACCGACAGGTTGGACTTGAGGGTGGAGTCCATGGACACCAGGGCGCACTTGGACGCCTCTTCCAGCGGAGTGTTGGGCGTAATCACACGGTCTAGCACCGGTTTGCCGTATTTGGATTCCCCAATCTGAAAGTAAGGCGTCTCGGGCGTGGCCTCAATAAAGTTGCCCGCCGAATACACCTGAAACAAACGCATGGCTTCGCCCGCAATTTGCCCGCCAAATATCAGCGACACATTGAAATCCATGCCCGCCTGTTTGAGCGACTCCGCGTCGCGCTGGTACACCCGGCGAATCGCCGAGCCCAGCACGCGCGCGGCGTCAAACATGCTGGTGGCGTTCCAAATGGTGATGCCCGTGGCGTCGCCGTTTTCTTTGAGCTGTTCAACCTGCAAAATCTCGCGCACCGACTGGGCAATGCTCAGGTTGCCCGCCGACAGCAGCACCATAAAGCGCTCGCCCGGCTTCTCATAAACGATCATCTTGCGAAAGGTGTTGATCTGGTCTAGGCCCGCATTGGTGCGCGAGTCGGACAGAAACACCAAGCCGGCGTTGAGTTTGATGGCGACGCAGTAAGTCATGGGTGAGATGGATTTCCCAAGCAAAGTGGGCGATTATCGGCCCATCGACGGGCCTCTATCCCTGTGGCTGGCTTTGGCATGGTGTTCGGCATCGAGTCAGGGCGTCGTTAGAATCCGCCGCATTCGCGCGGGTGCGGCACCAGCTTTTGCAATTTTTTAGCCAGCACCTGCGCAGGTCTGCGCAACTGCAACGCCCAACCCGTGACCCAACCCGTGTCCCACCCCCACCCCCTCATGTCTGACGGCCTTTCGCACACCCCGCTCCAGCCGCACTCCCCAGCGCCCGACGACGCTGCGCTGGCCCGCAGCGCAGGCCAGGGCCAGCGGCAGCCCGCCGATGTTTTTGCGGACAGCGCACCGCCCCTGCAGGTTCTTGCGCCCAGCCCCGCCTACCAAAACCTGGCGCAGCAAATGCAAGCGTTTTTGAGCCGCACCGATTCGCAGCACGGGCGCAAAAACAAGTTTTTCTTGCAACAGACCTTAGAGCTGCTAGCCGAGCTTGACCAGCACACTGCGCGCGAAACCCATTTGCAAACCGCTCTGCAAGACACCCAGGCGCACATTTTTCGTCTCAAGCAAAAGCTGGTGGACATGGCGGCCGATTCGGTGGACGCCGAGCGCGAGGCACTTTCTATTGCCCAAGCGCGCGCCCACCTGGCCACGCTGCTGCACGACAAGCTCACGCAAGAGTTCAAGTAAGCCACCCAAGCCGCCGTCATGTTTTTACTCGCCACCCTGTGGGCCGCCGCGCTCAACCTTTTGCTGCTGTGCGTGGCACTGGCTTGGACGCCCGCGTTTTGGTCAGATGCCCCCCACTGGTTGCAGGCTCTGCCCTGGGGCAGCTTTGGGACCCAAGCGCTGGGCCTGCTGCACATGCAGGCCGTGGACGCGGCTGCCGTGTGGGCCTTGTGGCTCTGTGTGAGCGCCGTCTTGCTGCTAGGGGCGCTGGCGTCTTTTGCGCTGCTCAAACGGCGCGCCCCGCTGCCTGCGGTGCTACCCCCGCCCACGCCCAAGGTCGCAGCCCTGCTGGGCCAGTTGTCCGGCAGCTTGCAGGGTTTGCAGGGTTTTGGGGGGCTGGACGCGCCAGCGGCAGCACCGCCAACACCCCAGTCCGTGCCCGTGCTGACCACGTTGGCCACTTTGGCCACGGCCAAGCCAGCGCCAGCACCCTCGAATATCGCCGCCAGTTTGCAAGATATTGACCCCGAACTGGGCTCAAGTTACGACGCGGTTTTGCGCGAACTGCTCGCTGCAAAGCCCCAGAGATAGGCCACCGCGCTGACCCGCGTGGCCCTTATCTCTCGCTGAGCGCCTTGAGCTGGTAAATCGCGTCCATCGCCTCGCGCGGGCTCATGGCGTCCGGGTTCAGGGCGGCGACTGCCGCTTCTACGGCGCTGGGCGCCG
The DNA here is from genome assembly GCA_029865675.1 of Rhodoferax sp. GTDB lineage: Bacteria > Pseudomonadota > Gammaproteobacteria > Burkholderiales > Burkholderiaceae_C > Allorhodoferax. The sequence continues at coordinate 11,525 of JARXAU010000027.1, read as the reverse complement.
GTCATTTGTTACCGGTGCTTTGTGCTGGTCAATCCGGTCGATCTTGGGCGCAGTCGCCACTTCTGTGTGGCTTCGCGGTTTTTATTGCCGGTGTGGTCAAGCCGGATTGCTTGGTTTTGGTGTTTGTATTACGATGTCATACGCACCCAGAGGGGTGTTGAAAGGACATCAATGAGTACCTTGACTGTGCGTTTGACTGAACGTGAAGAACAGGATTTGCAGTGGGCTTGCGAGCAAACCGGCAAGACCAAGAGCGAAGTAGTGCGGGAGTTGCTGGCCGAGTCTCTGCGGGGTTACCGCTTGCGCCAGGCTTTGCAAGCGGCGCACGCTGAGTTGGGCGTTGCGGCGCGGCAGTCGGGCTGGATCACAGAAGATGACATCTTGCAAGATGCGCCATGAAGGTGTTTCTTGACACCAATGTATGGCTGTCCGCCACTGTGTTTGCGGGCCTGTGCGAAGCGATCCTCACGGAGTCTGCCCAACGCAACTGGCTGCTGACCACGCGGCTGGTGCAATCGGAGGCGCATGCGGTGCTGGCTCGCAAATTTCCCCATGTGCCACAGGCGCAGGCTTTGTTTGACGCTGTTTGGTCGGAGGCGGTTTGTGTACCCGATGTGGATGAACCGCCCAACGATAACGACGTGCGCCTGGTGCGCGGCGCCAAAGAAGCCGGTGCTGCGGTGTTTGTGACCGGGGACCGCAGGGTGTTGGGCTGGGGTGGGCAAGGTGAAATGCAGATCCTGGCGCCACGCGATGCCTGGCTGCGCTTGTTTGCACAAAGCGGCATGAATTGAATTGTTTGGAATTGCGCTGACCGAAGCCTTGGCGCGCTTGCGGGCGCGTTTTATCCTAGCGCGTCGGCCCGTCTGTTAGAACCCAGGGGCTTGCGGCGCCACAAAACCCCGGCACACCGCAGCGAGCTTGTTGCCATCTGGGTCGCGCACATAGGCGGCGTAGAAGTCGGGGTTGTACTGGGTGCGCAAGCCCGGTGCGCCTTCGCTGCTGCCCCCAAACGCCAGCGCTGCGGCATGAAACGCATCCACTTGCGCCCAACTGCGGGCTTTGAAAGCCACCATAGCGCCATTGCCACTGCTAGGCGGCCCGCCGTCAAAGGGTTTGCCTAGCCAAAGCGCCAGCTCGTGCGCGCCCTGGTCCTTGTAGCTGCCCCAGCCCATCAGGCTGCCAACATCTTCCTCGCCCGGTGTGTGACAGCGCGCATGGCCCAGGGCTGCCATGACCGGGTCGTAAAAGCGCACCGCGCGGGCAATGTCGCTGGTGCCAAGGCAGACATAGGTAAACATGGGTTGTCTCTTGAAAACTGTTGCCCACTCAGCGCCCGCTCAGCGCCTTAAGCTGGTAAATCGCATCCATCGCCTCGCGCGGGCTCATGGCGTCGGGGTTCAGGGCGGCGACTGCCGTTTCTACGGCGCTGGGCGTTGCCAGTGCTTCCAGTGGCGCGGCGGCAAACAGATCCACCTGGGCGCGGGATTCGGTGGACTGGGCCTCTAGCGCGTCCAGCGTGCGTCGGGCCTGGTTCAGCACCGCCGCAGGCATGCCGGCCAGGCGCGCGACTTGCACGCCGTAGCTGCGGCTCGCCGGGCCGGGTTCAATGGCGTGCAAAAACACAATGTCGCGGCCCGACTCGGCGGCGCTCACGTGCACATTGACCGCGCTGTGGTGGCTGGCCGGGAATTCGGTGAGCTCAAAGTAGTGCGTGGCAAACAGGCAAAAGGCCTGGGTTTTGTCGTGCAACTGGGTGGCAATGGCGCTGGCCAGTGCCAGGCCGTCAAAGGTGGACGTACCCCGGCCAATCTCGTCCATCAGTACCAGGGACTGCGGCGTGGCGCTGTGCAAAATCTGCGCCGCCTCCACCATTTCCAGCATAAAGGTGGACTGCGCATTGGCCAGGTCGTCGGCGGCGCCAATGCGGGTGTGGATGGCGTCAATCGGCCCCAGGCGGCAGGCGCTGGCGGGCACATACGAGCCCACGCTGGCCAGCAACACAATCAGCGCCACCTGGCGCATATAGGTCGATTTACCACCCATGTTCGGCCCGGTAATGACTTGCAGGCGCAGGCGCGGCCCGAGCTGGGTGTCGTTGGCAATGAAGTTGCCGCTGCTCAGTTCGGCCAAGCGGGCTTGCACCACCGGGTGGCGGCCCTGGGAGATGTCTATGCACGGGTGTTCCACAAACTGCGGCGCGCACCAGCCTAGGGTGAGCGAGCGCTCGGCCAGGGCGCACAAGGCGTCTAGCGCAGCCAGCGCGCGCGCCAGGCGGGTGAGTGGCGGCACAAAGGGTTGCAGGGCGTCCAGCACTTGCTCAAACAGCCACTTTTCGCGGGCCAAGGCGCGCTCTTGGGCGCTCAGGGCCTTGTCCTCAAAGGCTTTGAGTTCGGGGGTGATGAAGCGCTCGGCGTTTTTCAGGGTCTGGCGGCGGCGGTAGTCCTCGGGCACTTTGCTGGCCTGGCCTTGGGTGACTTCAATATAGAAGCCGTGCACTTTGTTGAACTGCACGCGCAAATTGGCAATGCCGGTGCGTGCGCGCTCGCGGGTTTCCAGGTCCAGCAAAAAGGCGTCGCAGTTGGTTTGGATGGCGCGCAGTTCGTCCAGTTCGGCGTCAAAGCCACTGGCAATCACGCCGCCATCGCGCACCAGCGCGGCGGGCTCGGGGGCAATGGCGCTTTGCAGCAGCGCTGCGCACCCTGGCGGCGGCAGCAAATCGGTGGCAATGCGCTCCAGCAGCGTGCCCTTAGCGCCCAGGCCGGTCAGCGCTTCGTGGTCGGCGGCAAAGCCGTCGAGCGACTGTGCCAGCGCCAGGCTTTTGCCCAGTGTTTGCACCAAACCAAGTAGCTCGCGCGGGCGCACCTGACGCAGGCTCAGGCGCGCGGTGATGCGCTCCACATCGGCGCTGCCTTTGATCTGCGCGCGCAATGTCGTGCTTAGCGTGGCGCTGTGGCGCGTGTCGGCGCGCAGCGTGGCCAGGGCTTGCAAGCGCGCGCGTGCCTGGGCACGGTCGCGCCGGGGCTGCAAGAGCCAGTCTTTGAGCTGGCGGCTGCCCATGCCGGTCATGCAGGTGTCAAGCAGCGAGAACAGCGTAGGCGCGTCCTCGCCGCGCAGGGTTTGGGTGAGTTCCAGGTTGCGCCGGGTGCTGGGCGGCAGGTCTATGCGCTCGCCATTGCGCTGCACTTCCAGGCCGCTGAGGTGCGCCAGGGCGCGGCCCTGGGTGTGTTCGGCGTAGCCCAGCAGTGCGGCGGCAGCGGCGTGGGCCTGGGCCAGGTCTTGCGCGTTCCAGGCGGCCAGCGTGGCGGCGTGCAGCACTTCTTGCAGCTTGCGCTCGCCCAAGGCGCTGTCAAATTGCCATTCGGGACGCCCGGTGAGCGACAGGCCGGAGCCAAAGCGCAGGCGCTTGAGCCGGTCTTCAAAAGCGTGGGTGGCGCCCGCGCTGTAAATCAGTTCGCTGGGCGACAGGCGGGTCACCCAGTCGGGCATTTCGTCGGCAGTGCATTCGGCCAGGTGCACCACGCCCTGGGTCACGCTCAGCCAGGCCAGGCCGCAGCGGTTGCGCGCGCCTTGGTGCACTGCCAGCAGCAGTGATTCGGACTTGTCGTTCAGCAGTTCGGCATCGGTCAGCGTGCCGGGGGTGACCACGCGCACCACTTTGCGCTCTACCGGGCCTTTGCCGCCCACTTCTCCCACCTGCTCGCAAATCGCCACCGACTCGCCCTGGTGGATCAGCTTGGCCAAATAGCCTTCCATGGCATGAAAAGGCACGCCGGCCATGGGAATGGGCTGGCCCGCGCTGGTGCCCCGGTGGGTGAGGGTGATGTCCAGCAAGCGTGCGGCCTTTTCGGCGTCCGCAAAAAACATCTCGTAAAAATCGCCCATGCGGTAGAAGAGCAGGGTGTCCGGGTAGTCCGCTTTGAGGCCCAGGTACTGGGCCATCATGGGGGTGTGCGGGGAGGCGATGTCTGGCATTCGGGGCAGTCTAGCAATGTTGATGTGGCGTTCGCCAGGGCGTTCGTAGGGTCCATGGCGTGGCCCGCCCTTGCCCCGGTAGAGCGCCCCGGGTTTTCAGTTACATTTTTGGCAAGTCTTCACCCGTCGCTCCACTTCGCCATGCCCAGCAGCGCGTTGGGGTTCTTCCTCCATTTTTTCGCTTGCACACCATGCACATTCCTACGCGATGGGGCCTCTTTTTTTGGCTTGGGGTACTGGCCACCAGCCTGTTTGCTAACGCGGCGACGGTGCCAGAGCCTGAGCGCGAGCGCACGCCCGCTAGGCCGCAACGCAGCGTTTTCCAAGACCCTGCAAGCGCGCAGGTCATCGTCAAGTTTCGCGCTAGCAGCACGCTGCGCCAAGCCCAGGCCACGCGCAGCGCCCTGCGCCAAGACAACGCGCCCCAACATGCGGCAGCACTTTCGACCCGATTGAGGCTGCCATTGTCTGACGGCCGCGTGCTGGGACGACACACCCAGTCACTCAGAGGGGTCGGCCTTTCGTCTGCGCAACTGGCGGCGCAGCTTGCCCGCCAGCCCGATGTGGAATGGGCGGTGGTCGACGAGCGCCGATTTGTGCGATCGGCACCCAACGACCCATATTTCGGGCCTATTGCAGCGCCCACGACGCCGGCCGTGGGCCAGTGGTACCTGCGCCCGCCCGATAGCACGCTGGTGTCTGCCATCAATGCCCTGGGTGCCTGGAGCCTGAGCAGGGGTTCGGCCCAAGTGACTGTGGCAGTGCTCGACACCGGGGTGCGCTTGGACCACCCTGACCTGGTCAGCAAACTCCGTCCCGGATACGACTTTGTATCGGACACCGACGACGCCAAAGATGGCACGGCGCGCGATGATGACGCCAGCGACCCTGGTGACTACGCCCAGCGCGGCGAGTGCGGTTCCTACCAGTTTGTTGCCAGCAGCTGGCATGGCACCCAGGTTGCAGGCATTGTGGGTGCTGCCACTGACAACGGCTTGGGCATAGCCGGTGTGGGCCGGGATGTAATGGTCTTACCGGTGCGGGTCTTGGGCGCGTGTGGTGGCACAGACTCGGACATCATCGCGGGCATGCGCTGGGCTGCGGGCCTGAGCAGCGATTTGGGGGGCGCAAACACCGTCATCAACCAGCACCCCGCCAAGGTCATCAACCTCAGCCTAGGCAGCGCCACCACTTGCAGCCAGGCTTACATAGATGTATTGCAAGAGCTCACGGCTGCCAGCGTGACGGTGGTGGTGGCTGCGGGAAACGAGGCCGGGCTGCGTACCGATTCACCTGCCAATTGCCCCGGCGCGCTGGCGGTGGCCGGGCTGCGTCACTTGGGCACCAAGGTGGGTTTTTCCAATGTTGGCCCCGAGATAGCGATTGCCGCGCCGGGGGGTAATTGTGTGAACCGCACTGGCGCGTGCCTTTACCCCATCATGACCACTAGCAACGCGGGCCGCACTGCGCCGCAGGCCAGCACCTACACCGACAGCTACGACGCAACCGTGGGCACCAGCTTTGCCGCGCCCCAGGTCAGTGGGACGGTGGGTTTGATGCTTTCGCTCAATCCCAAACTAAGCCCCGCCGACATTCGCGCCAAATTGCAAGCCACTGCGCGCACTTTCCCCACCAGCGGTGCTGCGCCCGAGGTGCAGCAATGCCAAGCCCCCAGCGCCACCGAACAACTGGAGTGCTATTGCACAAGCACCACCTGCGGCGCGGGCATGCTTGACGCCGCCGCCGCGCTGGCGGCGGTGGTGGCCACGCCGATCGCGCGCATTAGGGTGGATACCTCGGCTCTGCAGTCGTCTAAGAGTGTGTTTCTTAATGCTGCAGGGTCTGGCGCGCCCCCGGACAGAAGCATCACCGGCTACCAGTGGACACAGCTCAGCGGCCAAGAGGTGGGGGCTTTTGTGGGCACTACCACGTCGGCCCAGGCCACGGTGGTTTTTGTGGGCACCACGGGAAGCGTCGAGGTGCAATTGCGTGTCACGGACAACGCGGGCGCCAGCGATACGGCGCGCCAAGTGCTGTTCGCCGGCACCCCTCCCGCTACCCCCGCTGAGCCAGCGCCCGCACCCAGCGGTGGCGGTGGCGGCAGCGCAAACGCCGCGTGGATGCTGGCCTTGTTGCTGGCCTGCGGGTGGCTGTGGCGCCAGCGCGCCGTAGCGCTTCGCGGCGCACTCTGATGCTGCTACTGCGCGCCTTGCGCACTGTGTCCCTGTGGACTTGGTTGGTGGGGGTCTGGGCGCTGCTTGCATGTGCAGTGGCTTGGGGTGGGTGGGGGGAAGGGTCTGGGCCCATGCCGATATCGCGATGGCAGGCACTGCTGGACTGGCAACCCGCTTTGTGGCCCGCACAGCCTTGGCGCGCCTGGTCGGCGGGGTTGGTGCACTGGAGCGCAGCCCACTTGGGGCTCAATCTATTGGCGTGCGGCGCTTTGATTGCGTGGGGCCATGCGGCAGCACTGGGGCGACGTTACGCGCTGGCCTGGCTGGTGGCGTGGCCATTGACCCACATTTTGCTGGTGGCGTGGCCGGGCTTTACGCATTACGGCGGCTTGTCGGGCATGCTGCATGCGGGGGTGGCGATTGGTGCCTGGGCTTTGCTGTGCCATGGGCGCGGACAGCGCCGCTGGGTGGGCGCTTTGGTGCTGGCAGGCTTGGCGCTCAAGTTGGTGCTTGAGCTGCCTGCTTGGCCGCAAGGGGTCACGCTGGTGCCGGGCTTGCAGGTCGATGCGCAGCCCCTGGTCGGTGCGCCAGGATTCAAGGTGGCCAGTGTCGCCCACGCGTCGGGCGCATTCAGTGGCCTGCTGTGTGCCGCGCTGCTGGACTTGGTGTCTTGGTGGGTGAGGCGGATGCGGGGCAGCCGGACGGCTTTTTCTGTGACCGCTAAAGCATCCCGTAGCAGTCGCCCAGGCGATTAAAGACCGGGGTTGCCAGGTTGCCCGGTCTCATGTCACGGTGCGGGGCCACCTTGGGGTGAGCGCAAAAGTGGCGTCTGCCACAGCGCGGCGGCCTGCAGAACCGGATTGTTGATCTTGCACCGGTGGCACGCCCTTTATCCGGGCGGCGGCAGTGATTCAAAGCACAGTTTCCCAAGGGCGCAGACCTATATTGGTCTGGTGCGGGTGCTGGCCTCCAGCCCCGCGAAACGGGACGCACTGCAATGGCCAAAAAACTCCTCCAGCTTCGTTGGCTTTCAGTGCTCGCCGCCTTCTTTTGGGCGGTAGCAGCCTTGGGCACTGCGGACGAAAAAGAGCAGGCGCCTATCCGCCAGCATGGCCAGGAGGCCGAGGACCTGAGCAGTGCGCGCGTGATCGTGAAGTTTCGGATGGACAGCGACTTGCGCTCAACTCTGTCTGTGCGCGATGGCAGGCCGATGGTTCTGCCGCCACAGCACGCGGCAGACCTGGGGGCACGTCTGAACATTGCCATGACCAATGGCCGAATACTGGGTCTGCACACCCAAGCAATCAAAGCGGTGGGTCTGTCGTCTTCACTGCTAGCCGAGCGCCTGGCCCAAATGCCTGACGTGGAATGGGCAGTGGTGGACGCGGTCCGCTACTTAAGCGCCATGCCCAATGACCCCTATCTCGGGCCAGACCAGTTATCGATCACGCCAACGGCGGGTCAGTGGTATCTGCGGGCACCCGATGGAACCTTTGCGTCAAGTGTGAACGCGCTGGCGGCATGGGAAATCGGCGCGGGTTCACCCCAGGTGATAGTTGCGGTGATCGACACGGGAGTGCGCTACGACCACCCCGACTTGAGCACAAAGCTGTATCCCGGCTACGACTTTATTGCCGACTCCTCCGGCGCCAAAGACGGTGACGGGCGCGATGGCGACGCCAGTGACCCCGGCGATTCCAGCGCTGCGGGTCAGTGCGGCCTGACGACTGCGCAGCCCAGCAGTTGGCATGGCACAAAAATCGCTGGCTTAGTAGGTGCTGCCACCAACAACGGGGCAGGTATGGCCGGCGTCGGGGGCGATGTGATGGTGTTGCCGGTGCGGGTGCTAGGTCTGTGCGGTGGCTACGACTCGGACATTATTGCGGGCATGCGCTGGGCCGCAGGCGTGTCCAGCGAAGTGGGAACCAGCAGCTCGGTGACGGCGGTGAACCCGCATCCCGCACGGGTTCTCAATCTCAGCTTTGGAAGTGTCAGCGCCTGCAGCGCGTCCTATGTCGGGTTGATGCAAGAGTTGACGGACCAAGGCGTAAGCGTGGTCGCGGCGGCAGGCAACGAGTATGGGTTGGGTGTGATTTCGCCCGCCAATTGCCCTGGGGTGATCGCTGTGGCAGCCGTGCGCCATCTGGGAACCAAAGTGGGCTATTCGAGCATGGGCCCCGAAGTGACGGTGTCAGCACCTGGGGGTAACTGTGTCAATACCAGCGGGCCTTGTTTGTATCCCATCCTGACCAGCACCAACTCGGGCGCCACTGGGCCGGTGGCCAGCGCCTACACCAATAGCTTTGACGCCTCCATAGGAACCAGTTTTTCTGCGCCCCAAGTGGCGGGAACCATCGGCTTGATGCTGTCTCTCAATCCTGGCTTGAGCCCGGCGGCCATTCGCGCCGCATTGCAAGCCAGCGCAAGGCCGTTTCCCACTGGCGGGGCGGCACCCGGCGTTATCGCTTGCCAATCGCTCACCGCTGCGCGGCAGGAGGAGTGCTATTGCACCACCAGCTCCTGTGGTGCGGGCATGCTGGACGCAGCCGCTGCGCTGGCGATGGTCTTTCCACCGCCGACCCCGGTGATCGCGCCGGACAACTCCGCCCTGCAATCGTCCAATAGCGTTTTTCTGAGCGCGGCAGGTTCTTCGGCTGCCGGTGGTCGTACCGTGGTGGCTTATCAGTGGAGCGTGGTCAGCGGCTCGCAATACGCGTCTTTGCTTGGCCGAACCTCAGAGGCTTCAGCGACCTTGTTTTTTCTGGCCAGCCGAGGCACTGCTGAGGTGGAGCTGACGGTGACCGACAGCGGCGGGGCCAGCGCAACGACGCGTACCGCCTTGCACGGGGCCATGGGGCCTGCCACCGTCACCTCGCTGCCGGGCGGGGGCGGAGGTGGAAGCTTTGGCGTGGTCTGGGCAGTAGCACTGCTGCTGGCCTGCGTCTGGCTGTGGGCCGCGCACCGGGCGGCCCGTCAGCCCCGCCGCTCCAGCCGGTAAGCCGGCAGCCCTTCCAGCATACGCCGCCCGTAGGCCTGGGTGGTCAGGCGCTTGTCGTAGCAAATGACCTGCGCGCGGTCGTCTTCGGTGCGGATGGCGCGGCCGGTCCACTGCAAGAGCTTGACGCCGGTGGCCGGAATCACCAGCTCGTTAAACGTGAAAGACCTTTCTTGACTGGGGGTGCTGCGCAGCTTCATGAACGTTAAACGGGTGGCGCCCTACGCTGCGCAGCCACTCGCCAAAGGACTACAGGTCCTAATGCGCCGAAGCGATTCATGCCTTCCCCCGCGCTCGTCACTCAACAACGTCCCGCGCAGCCTGGGCCGCGATATGTCCCGCTAAAGATGCGACGAATGAGCGAAGCCCGGTCATGCCAGACAGTTCCGAATACATGCCGTCAACAAGCGCCGTGCGAGGAGTTGCAATCACCGAGGCCGATGTGTAGAGCTGCTCCTTGACCAACTTTTGGCACAAAAGGTCGTAACGCTTGAGGTAGGACGCGCCGGTGAAATCTGGCATTACAGGGAAATGTGGTGATTTGTCCTTGACCGGAGTCCTTGAGGCCAAAGCATCCTCTACGACCATGAGCCAGCCTACAAAAGGTCGTTCATGTGCGCCGAATGCGCCCTCGCGGTAGGCTGTCCAAAGGTCGTGCGAAGTACCAATGGCCTCTTCGGCGCGATTATTGAAATTGTTGCCAAAGGACGGACCGACATGGCTCTTAAATTCAAGGGCAGCTACCAGGCGCCCTTTGTCGATGACCAGCAAATCCCATAGTTTGGTTGGCCGGAAATAGCCCGGAAGTGTCAACAGTGCCCGCTGCTGGTGAATCTGCGCGTCTGGCAGCCCGTTGGCCTCGACCAGATTAACCACAAGGTTGGCGAATCCATCCATGTTTTTGCCGCCAGTTACGCCTGCTCGCTCTCCTTGGTCAGATTTCCCCGCCTCTTTGTGCTTAAGCTTGGCGTCATCCCTGGTCTGCCAAAACGCTTTGATTGCTTTGCGGGTTTGGCTTTCGTAGTTGCAGAGATTCAGTGGCACAAGTGTTCCCTCATTCGAACGTTGTTCATTCGCGCGCCAGCATATCCATTTCTTCAGACGACAAGCCATAAAGTTCGCACGCGGCTGCATCGCATTCGGCCAAGTCAAGGCCTGTTGCCGCTTTGGCAAGCCTTGCGCGCATGTCGTCTGAAACTTGCTCCCACAAAGGGATATGAATGCGCCGCAAATACTGTGCCTGAAAACGAAGAAAGCCGCCCCGCATCGTTGTCGAGTACGCTGCGACAAACTGGCGCGCAACGCAAGACAACAAAACGGCTTGCAGGGCCCTCAACTCCCAATCCTTGGAAACTACGAAGTAAAGGTTGTGGTGCGGATACAGTTTTCCATCCTCAAATACCACATGGGCCGAGCCTTTGATATCCGGTATCAATAGCTTCGGCTGCTTCGCCAGTGATGGGGTGATGCGGTCGATCGTTCGGTACCAGCGCGCAGGAGCTTTTTGAGCAACATGCCTACCTGCGATGGCTTCGCGATGGCGCTCAAGGTACGCCCGAAGTTTTGGATAGGCGCGTAGGTCGGCGAGGCCGCCATCGTCTTCAAAGGGGTTGACCACCCCAAGACCAGTCCATCGCACATAGCCGCTTGTGATGTCTTTGGTGGTGGCAAGCGGCAGCTTTCGCGAGGGCTCTACATTCAGCTCGTTCATGGGGCCGATAAAAGCCTTGTCCGCGCCAGTGGCAACGCCTATCCCGACCTTGCATCCCGCTTCCTCTAAGCTGGGATACCTGGCCTCAAGACGCCGCAAGAGCGCTCTCTTGCCTGCGGAACTCAAGACCCACGGATCGAAACCTAAGCCTGCCTGCTCTACCAATGACACGCCACACGCAAAGTCCGGCTTACTGCCTTGCAAGGCTTTGGCGAGCAGCGCCAGTTTTTCACTGTCAATCACAGGCCGCTCGGCCACCAAGGTTGATGCGCCTTTTGCACGCCGTATCAGCGTTATTGCGGGATAGGCAATCACATCGGAATCGAACGCTGGCGTGTCGAGCATGTCTACATAGGCGCGCAGGTGGAAGCCATTAGCCACCATCGCACGCAGTGGGCCGCCGTACTTGTTTTTGGTCCAACGGTCGGCGCAAATAAAGGCTAGCTGCCCGCCATCAGACAAGAGCGATAACGAGCGCTCAATGAAAGGCACGTAAAGGTCTGCACGGTCATAGAGCGTGGTGTAAAGCTTGCGATATTGGGCCAGTAAGACGTGGGGAATTCTTTCCTGGCGGACATACGGTGGATTTCCGACCACGAAATCGAAGGAGCCCCGAAGCGGCTTTAGCAAGAAATCGCTACATGCCAGCCAAGCCGACATGAGCCGCGCT
>JARXAU010000234.1 GCA_029865675.1 Rhodoferax sp. | reverse complement strand
TGTTGACCGCGTGGCTAATGCTTTTGCAGGCGCGTGCCACGACTTCCAGCAACAAGCGCAGTTCTGAGGGGATGGATCCGTCGATGCGTTGCTGTTCGACCAAGTAGCGTGTCAATGAAATAGGATTTGCCATTTGAATGGTCCGAGGGTGTTTATTCAGCCAGCGCGTGGTCGACAACCTCGCGCACGTCGTTGCTCAAATCTGCCTTGGCGGCCACGCGTTGCAGGGCTTCGCGTGCGCCGCTGCGGTAGGGCTCGGCCAGGCGCTTCCAGCGGTCTAGCGCGCGGGCCAGACGGGCTGCCACTTGGGGGTTAATGGCGTCCAGGGCAATCACCTGCTGGCTCCAAAACACATAGCCCGCCGCGTCAGTTCGGTGGAAGGCGCCAGGGTTGGCGCTGCAGTAGCTAAATATCACGCTGCGCGCGCGGTTGGGGTTGCGCATGGTGAAGTCCGGGTGGTCGAGCAACTGGCGCACCTCGCGCAGCACATTGCCGCCCCGGTCGCAGGCACCGGCTTGCATGGCAAACCATTTGTCCAACACCAGCGCTTCGTCCTTAAACATGGCGTGAAACCGCGCCAGCGCGGTCGCTGCCAGCGGGTGGCCGCTGCCCACCAGCGCTTGCAGCGCGTTGGCGCGGTCGGTCATATTGCCCGCGTCTGTGAAGCGCTGCAGGGCTTTGCCCGGCCACACGGCTTCGCCAGCGTCGGTCGCCGCCAAGCACAGATAAGACAGCGCCTGCCCAGCCAGGGCGCGGCGCCCGGCAGATTCGGCGTCGGGGCGAAAGCCCCCGGTGTCTTGGTGCGCGCCGTAGGCCCATTGCCAATCGGCATACAAGGCCTTGGCCAACTGCATGCGCATGGCCTCGCGCACCGCGTGGATGCGCTGTGGGTCCACCGCCGCGAGTTGCTCGGCGATGTACACCTCAGACGGCAGCGTCAGCACCAGCTCTTTAAAGGCCGCGTCCAGCGTCGGGTGGCGCAGCACGTCGCGCAGCGCGCCGAGCAGAGTCGCGTCCAGCACCTGCTCGGGCAGGGCCTCGGACTGCAGTGCGCTTATGGCGCAGCGCAGCAGCAGGCGTTGACCGGCTTCCCATTGGTTGAAGGGGTCGCTGTCGTGGGCCAGCAGGGCCAGCAACTGGGCGTCGCTGTAGTCAAAGTCCAGCACCACTGGCGCTGAGAAGCCGCGCAGGATGGATGGCACGGGCTCTTCGGCCACGTCGTAAAAGGTGATGGACTCGTTTTGTTCGGTCATCACCAGCAGGTGGCCGCTGCTCGCCGGGCCAGAGGCCTGCAACTGCATGGGCAGCGCCGCGCCCGATTGCAGGCCCACCAGCCCCAGGCGCACTGGGATCACATGCGGGGCCTTGGCTTGCTGGCCCGGCGTGGGGGCGCAGTTTTGCATCAGGGTGAGGGTGTAGGTTTGCGCCGCTGCGTCGTACTGGCCGCCAGCGGTCAGGTGCGGCGTACCGGCCTGGCTGTACCAGTTCTTGAACTGGGGCAGCAGACGCGTCAACGCTGAGTCTGGGTTGGCGTCCGCAATGGCCTGGGCGAAGTCGTCGCAGGTGACGGCTTGCCCGTCAAAGCGTTCAAAGTAGAGCTTCATGCCGCGCGCAAACCCGGCGCGGCCACTAGGCTCGTCGCCTTGGGCGGCCAAGGTTTGCATCATGCGCACGACTTCGGCGCCTTTTTCGTAGATGGTGACGGTGTAGAAGTTGTTGATTTCCACATAGCTGTCCGGGCGCACCGGGTGGGCCATGGGGCCGGCGTCTTCGGGGAACTGGGCGGTGCGCAGCACGCGCACGTCCTCAATGCGCTTGACGGCGCGCGCCGAGGGCTCAGCGCACAGGTCTTGGCTGAATTCCTGGTCGCGAAACACCGTCAGGCCTTCTTTCAAGCTGAGCTGGAACCAGTCGCGGCAGGTGATGCGGTTGCCAGTCCAGTTGTGGAAGTACTCGTGGCCGACCACGCTCTCGATGCCGGCGAAGTCGGCGTCGGTGGCGGTGGCGGGGCTGGCCAGCACGTACTTGGTGTTGAAGATGTTGAGGCCTTTGTTTTCCATAGCGCCCATATTGAAGTCGCTGGTGGCCACGATCATGAAGCGCTCCAGGTCCAAGGGCAGACCAAAGCGCGCCTCGTCCCAGGCCACCGAGGCCATGAGCGCGTTCATGGCGTGCTCAGTCTTGTCCAGGTCGCCGGGGCGTACATAGACCTGCAGCACATGCTCTTTGCCAGCCAGTGAGCTGATGCGCTGTTCGCGGCACACCAGTTGCCCGGCGACCAATGCAAATAGGTACGCTGGTTTTTTGTGCGGGTCGACCCAGGTGGCAAAGTGGCGCCCGTCGGGCAGGTCGCCGTGGTCCACCAGGTTGCCGTTGGACAGCAGCACCGGATAAGCCGCTTTGTCAGCGCGCAGGGTGACGGTGTAGCTGGCCATCACATCCGGGCGGTCCAGAAAGTAGGTGATGCGCCTGAAGCCCTCAGCCTCGCATTGGGTGAAAAACGAGTCGTTGCTGACGTACAAGCCCATGAGCTTGGTGTTTTTCACCGGCGCGCAGGTCGTGAATATCTCTAGCGCAAAGGGTTCGTTGCCTTCGGGCAAGTTTTCCAGCACCAGCTTGTCGCCATCCATCTTGAAGGAGGTGCCCGCGCCGTTGACCAGCACGCGTGCCAGGTTCAGCTCTTCACCGTCCAAGCGCAGCGCTTGCGCGGGCACGTCGGGGTTGCGACGCAGCGTCATTTTGTTGAGCACCCGGGTTTTGGCGGGGTCCAGGTCAAAGGCCAACTCTACGGTGTCTATCCAGAAGGCGGGGGGCGTGTAGTCGGCGCGGCGAATGATGGTGGCCGGTGCCTGGCCTTCACGAAATGTCAACATGGGCAAACTCTCCTAGGGGGTGGGGCCATTGTGGCCCTCTTGTGTTAAACGCCTTGCTTCAGCGAGGCTTGGATAAACGGGTCCAAATCCCCGTCCAGCACTTTTTGCGTGGCCGAGGTTTCGTAGTTGGTGCGCAGGTCTTTAATGCGGCTGTTGTCTAGAACGTAACTGCGAATCTGGTGGCCCCAGCCGACGTCGGTTTTGGTGTCTTCCAGCTTTTGCTGGGCTTCTTGCTGTTTGCGCAGTTCAAAGTCGTACAGGCGGCTGCGCAGGCGCTTCCAGGCCACGTCGCGGTTGCTGTGTTGGCTGCGGCCGTCCTGGCACTGAACCACAATTCCGGTGGGAATGTGCGTCAGGCGCACTGCCGAGTCGGTCTTGTTAATGTGCTGGCCGCCCGCGCCGCTGGCGCGAAAGGTGTCCACGCGCACGTCAGAAGGGTTGATGTCGATCTCGATCGAGTCGTCAATCTCGGGATAGACAAATACGCTGGCAAAGCTGGTGTGGCGCCCGCCCGAGCTGTCAAACGGGCTCTTGCGCACTAGGCGGTGCACGCCGGTCTCAGTGCGCAGCAGGCCAAAAGCGTATTCGCCCTCGATTTTGATGGTGGCGCCCTTGATGCCTGCAATGTCACCTGCGGTTTCGTCTTCCACTGTGGTGGCAAAGCCCTTGCGTTCGGCATAGCGCAGGTACTGGCGCAGCAGCATGCTGGCCCAGTCGCAGGCCTCGGTGCCGCCCGCGCCAGACTGGATGTCCAAAAAGCAGTTCAGCGGATCGGCCGGGTTGTTGAACATGCGCCTGAATTCCAGGCCCTCAATGGTGGTGGCCAGGTCGGCGGCCTCGGCTTCGATGGTCAGCAAGCCAGCCTCGTCGCCGTCGTCCTTGGACATCTCAAACAACTCGGTGTTGTCTGCCAGTTCACGGTCCAGCTCGTCGAGCGTAACAACCACGCCTTCCAGCGCTTTTTTCTCCTTGCCCAGCTCTTGGGCGCGCTTAGGGTCGTTCCAGACGGTGGGGTCTTCTAGCGAGGCGTTGACCGTGCGCAGGCGTTCCGATTTGGCAGCGTAGTCAAAGATACCCCCGAAGCTCGGCGGTGCGCGCGCTCAGGTCGGTGAGTTGGGTGCCAATGAGGTTGCTGCGTTCTGCGTCCATGGGGGGTTCCTGCGGTGTTTGTGTAAGTGGGCCGCATTTTCTCACGGGCGTTCACGTGGAAGAACTTACATGATGGGGGGTGCTGCCAAGCTTCATGAAAGTTAGTCGTCAGTGCGGCCTAGCATGAGCAGGGTCGCGGCACATTGCGCATCGAAGACGGCGGTCATGCGCGCAAGCAGTTCGCGTTCCGCCTCGGTAGGCTTGTGCTCCTTGGCGAGCCGGACCTGGGTTTTTTGCCATTGCGCGGGCAGAGCCAGCGCCATTTTTTCCAGCTCCTTGAGCGTGGCATTCAGGCCAAAGCCGCAGTCTTGGCAGAACGCCTCCCATGAGTGCTTTCCCACCGCGTCAAACGTTTCCTCGTGGCCAATAAACAAAGCCAGACCGTCGTCGCCATAGGCCTTGACGCAGAGCAGGTCGTAAAACTGCGCCAAGCGGTAGCCCTTGTCATCGATTAGCACTGACACATTTTTGGCATGGGCGTCCGCATTGCCGATCAGAAAGTTGAACATCACCCAGCGCTGAAACTGCAGCAAGTCGCTGCCACGCAAGGACAGCCCCCGCATGGCGGCCACCAGTTTGGGCAAGCTCACCAAGCCCCCGGTGCGCTGGTACTTCCAGCCAGCGCCATGGCCGAGTAATTGGCAGCCGTCAATCTGATGGATGCTTTGAATTTTTCCGTTGAACACTTGGCGGTCGTAGCGCTCCACCACGTACACCGCTTCGGGCACCCGTTGCAGCCACACCTCGGGCACGGGCAGCTTGAGGGCGGCTGCGAGCTTCATGCACGCGTACTCGTTGATTGCGCTGGGTTGGTAGCGCAGCTGCCGCGTATCGGGCTTGGCGATGTGGGTGCTGGGCGACTTACCCACGCAGTCCCTGAATTTGCCGGTCTTTCCGTCAAAGCGCAGGCCGAGTTTGTCTTGCGCACCGGCCAGCGACATGCTGCCCTGGCTGTTGGAAACCAGAAATGGGGTTTGTGCGCGGTTGTGCAGGCGGGCACTCAGTTCCTCGGGGCCGAGTGGTTTGTATTCCTGCAGTGCCAATGGCCGATCATCTTCTGGCAGTAGGGACAGCACGCCCGGCAACTCCGCGCCCAAACGCCCCAAAAGCTCAAACGACGAGGCGCCGCGGGTGGCGATTGCGCTGATGATGTCGTCCAGTACATCACCCTCGGGCAGCAGGTTCTCGAAAAACGTTTTTACCTGGTCGCCCACATAGCGCTGCCCCACCACCGGAAACTGAGGCGCCAAGACATAGCCCTTATCGGAGATCCACTCTGGGTCGTATTCAAAGAAGTAAGCGGCTTGGGCGTGACCAAACCAGCCCATGGGGTGGGCTGCGGCCCAGACGCGAAGTCGGATCATCGCGCGGGCTCCTGGTCGACGCCGATCTGCGTGGCGTCGGTGCTCCAACCTTGGACCTCTATGCGAAGCCCCAATCCCATTGACAAACGAAGCAGCAGTGTCAGAGAACAGCGACCGGGGTCACTTTCTGCGTCGCGGATAAAGGACTCGCTCACATTGCAAACACCGGCAGCCTGTGCGCGGGTGAGTCCTTGGCGCCTGCGCTCTTGCAGCAGCTGTTGAGAAAGTTGCTTCAAAGTTTCGGATGTGAGTTGCATCGTGTTCCTGAGGAGGCATTAAGTCGACCACCCAGGAATTATGCCCCTATAGGAGCAAAAATTGTAAAAATCGAGTCGATGCCTGGCGAGTAATCCAAAATTTGTCCTTATAAGAGCATTTAGTAGGAAAATTCATTGAATCAAAGGCATATTGACCCCATGGGGTCAAGCGATAAACCGCTCAATCAGCGCCGCAAGCACCTCCGGTTGGTCGTGGTGCATCATGTGACCAGCGTCTTCAATGCGGGCGATTTCCAAGTGGGGAACGACCTGGATGCGCTCGTGGTACTGCGCTAAGGTGAATTTTCCCTTCCACCAGAAGTCCAGGCTGTTGTCTGAGGCTTCTACCGCCAGCACCGGCATGCTCAGGCGCTGATAAAGGGCGTGTACTTCTTCCACCCGGTAAAGGTTAGCGTTGGTGAGCTTGTGTCCGGGCTCGCCCAGAATGTTCCATTCCCCTTGCACGTTTTCCTGCGCCCAGTGGCGCGCCAGCCATTCGGCCTTGTCGGCGCTCAGGCGGGGGTTGGTTTTCATCAGCCGACGGGCCACGCCGGCCGGGGCGCTGTAAGAGCGCAGGTCCATGTCGCGCTTGTGCAGTTTTTTCAGCTCGTCCATCCACTTGGCGTAGCGCCCGGGTGCCTGGTCGGGCGTGGTGGCGGGCATGCCAAAGCCCTCTAGGTTGACCAGGCGGCGGATGCGCTCGGGCCGCACACCGGCGTAATGCATCACCACATTGCCGCCCATGCTGTGGCCCACGAGGTTGACGGTCTGGTCCGGCGCGTAGTGGTCTAGCAAAAAATCCAGGTCCGCCAGGTAGTCTGGAAACCAGAAGTTGTCCGCCCCGCCCGAGGACGTTTTGCCGTAACCGCGCCAGTCCGGGGCAATCACATAGTGGTCGTGGCCCAGGGCGTCGACCACAAACTGGTAGGACGCGGCCACGTCCATCCAGCCGTGCACCATTACCAGCGGCGTTTTGCCCGGCGCGGGCGCGCCCCAGATTTGCACGTGGTAACTCAGGTTTCGGATGGAGACGAATTCGCTGCGAGGGGGTCTTTGAACTTGGTACATTGCGCCGATGATAAAGAGCCGCACCCCATCTCCCCGCCCCAACCCTGTGCCCGCCAGTCCGAACCGGGACACGCGCGCCGACCCTCACTCCATCGCCGCAGCGCAGTTCCCGCTGGGCTACACCGCCTTGCACCAGCCGTTTGGCTGGGTGGTGCCCCGCTATTTCAATATGGCGCACTGGTGCTGCACGCGCTGGGCGGCTGCGCCAGAGGCGGCCAAGCGGGTGGCAGTTCGCGTCTACGCGGCGGGCGAGGGCGGTGCCAAGGGCAGCGAGCTGCGCCACAGCTACGCCGAACTCCAGGCCCAAGCCAACCGCCTCTCGCAGGTGCTGGGCGGGCAGGGCGTGCGCCGGGGCGACCGCGTGGCCATTGCCATGCCGCAGTGTTTCGAGACCGCAGTGGCCTACATCGCGGTGCTGCAAATGGGCGCGGTGGCCGTGCCCTTGTCCATGCTGTTCGGCCCCGAAGCCCTGGCATTTCGCCTGCAAGACAGCGATGCGGCGGTCGCTATTTGCCATGCCAGCGCCGTTGACGGCCTGAGCGACAGCGCCGCCCAATGCCCTTTGCTGCGCAGCGTGCTGGTGGTGGGCGGCGCTGGCGCTGGGCTTGGCGGGGCCGAAGCCGGATTTGTGCAGCTGGACTTTGCCAAAGCACTGGCGCACGCGCCGCAGCGCTTCAAGCCCGTCAACACCCTGGCCGCAGACCCGGCGGTGCTGATTTACACCAGCGGCACCACCGGCAACCCCAATGG